>CAYRFT010000076.1:0-7067 GCA_964423585.1 uncultured Parabacteroides sp.
CCCCCGAGGAATTCCCTCAACAATGAAGTCTTGGGCAAGTCTTCCTGCGGGATGTATTTGAAGTAGCGCAAGAAGCGGAGCAGGCGGTAGGCCTCGGCATTGGCCGGCGAACGCTCCGGCACATTCGCCAGGATCGGCTCGGCATAGGCGCGGAGGGCGGCCAGCTCGTACAACATCGCGCTGTTGAACGTCGCGTCCGCATATTCCTGATACGGGAAAATCCATCTGTCCTCGCCCCGGCGCACGCTCGGCCAGCGGGTGATGGTCGCTTCGGCCGAATAGCCCCGGTAGCGGTAATCGCGGATGATGCGGCGCAACAACCGGTTGTCGGTCGTCGGGATCCAGTTCTGGTTGTCCAGCGAGATGGAAGTCAGCGCCGAGACATAAATCCGGTACTTCAGCGAATCGTCAAGATGGGCCGTCAATTCCGGGTTCAGGGCATGGATGCCCTCAATCACGATCACGGAGTTGCCCTGGAGTTTCATTTTCTTTCCCTTATAGACCCTTTTGCCGGAATTGAAGTCGAACGACGGCATTTCAATCTCTTCCCCGTCGATCAAGCGTTGCAGGTCCGAATTGAAATAAGGCAGGTCCAGCGCGTAGAGCGATTCGAAGTCATATTCCCCCGCCTCGTCTTTCGGCGTATCTTCGCGGTTCACGAAATAATCGTCCAACGAGATGCCTACCGGGCGGAGCAGGTTGGTGGCCAGCTGGATTTCCAACCGCTTGCAGGTCGTCGTCTTTCCCGAAGAAGAAGGGCCGGCAATCAAGACGAGGCGCACGCCTTTTTCATACAACGCCGTAATCTCGTCGGCAATACGGGCGATTTTCTTTTCTTGCATGGCTTCCGAAATCATAATGACTTCCGACGCATGCCCATGCTCCAATGCCCTGTTCAGATCCCCCACATTGTCCAGCCCGAGGGCGCGCTGCAGGTTCAAATGTTCCTTATAGGCCTCGAACATCTTGTTCTGGAGGACCTTCGGGGCCAGGACTTTTGGATTCGCCTGTTCCGGCACGCGCAGCAGGGCACCGTCAAGGTAAGGCTCCAGCTCGAAGAGGGGCACATATCCGGTAGAGGGGGCCAGGCTGCCATAGAAACAGTTGACATATCCCTCCATCTCGTAATAAGAGGCATAAACCATCCCGCTCGACTCAATCAGGTTCGCCTTGTCTTCCATGCCGGCCTCCCGGAACAACCGGATCGCCTCCTCCGACCGCACCGTATGCGACTTCAGCGGGATATCCGCATCCACAATCTCCTTCATCCGCCGCCGGATTCGCGCCAGCATGTCCATATCGGCCGGCTTCCCGTCACGAATCGTGCAGAAATAGCCTTTGGAAATGGAGTGCTCTATGTTCAACACCGCCCCTGGAAAGACATCGTGCACCGCCTTGGAAAGGACATAGCACAAGGTACGCACATAAGCACGCATTCCCGACGGATACGTGTAATCGGCGAATTCGACATCCTTGGGTTGCCAGCAGGTATAATTCAAATCCTGTATCCGGTTATTCACCTGCGCATTCAGCGGGCGAAAGGCAAGCGGTTCCCCTGCGATCCGATAGATTTCCAACAGCGAAGAACCCACCGGCACGTCATGGTACCTGCCGGTATTTTTGCAATAAATAGTGACCAGTTCAGCCATAATCTCAATCAGTTTTATTATTTTTGCACCGCTAAAGATAGAAATATTAATCGGATATTCAATCCACTTAGACAATATTAGATGGACTATTCATTTTTTGACCTTCTCTGCCTGATTGGCTCGCTCGCCTTTTTCCTTTACGGAATGAAAACCATGAGTGAAGGCTTGCAAAAGTTTGCAGGCGACAGATTGCGGAAGATCCTGACGGCCATGACGACCAACCGGGTCACGGGCGTGCTGACCGGAGTATTGATAACCGCCCTGATCCAGTCCTCCTCGGCCACCACCGTGATGGTCGTCAGCTTTGTCAACGCCGGGCTTCTCACCCTGAAGCAATCCATCGGCGTGATCATGGGAGCCAATATCGGTACGACGGTGACCGCATGGATCATCTCCACGCTCGGCTTTAAAGTGGATATCGCCGTTTTCGCCCTTCCCATCCTGGCAATCGCCATCCCTCTCTTTTTCTCCAACAAGAGCTCCCGGAAATCCATCGGCGAATTCATATTCGGCTTCTCGTTCCTGTTCATGGGGCTTTCCAACTTGAAGACGTATGCCCCCGACTTGGAAGCCAACCCGGACATGCTTGCATTCTTGCAGAATCTGACGGGCTTGGGATTCGTTTCCATATTGCTGTTCCTGCTGATCGGAGCCGTATTGACCATGATCATCCAGTCGTCTTCCGCCACCATGGCCATCACCCTGATCATGTGTGCGAACGGATGGATCGATTACCACCTGGGAGCGGCTTTGGTGCTGGGCGAGAACATCGGCACCACCGTTACCGCCAATCTGGCCGCGCTGACGGGAAACGCGCAAGCCCGCCGGGCCGCACTGGCGCATCTGATGTTTAATATATTCGGTGTCATCTGGGTGCTGGTCTTGTTCTACCCGTTTACATCCGCCGTTTCCTGGTTTGTCACGAACGTGATGCACGTCAGCGACCCGGCAGTCCGCGTTTCCTTCGAGCTGTCGGCGTTCCATACGGCCTTCAACCTCTGCAACACGTTCGTGATGATCTGGTTTGTCAGCTTCCTCGAAAAGACGGTCCGCAGCATCATCAAGCCGAAACAGGAGGAAGAAGAATACCGGCTTTCGTATATCGCGGGAGGCATGCTGTCAACATCCGAATTGTCCATCCTGCAGGCCCAGAAGGAAATCATATTATTTGCCGAACGGACATCGAAGATGTTTAACATGGTAAAAGACCTGCTGTGCGAAAAAGACGACGACGTGTTCCTGAAGACTTACAGCCGGGTGGAAAAATACGAGAACATCAGCGACCGCATGGAGATCGAAATCGCGAATTACCTCACCAAAGTAGCCGAAGGGCGGCTGAGCTCGGAAGGAAAGGAAAAGATCCGCGTATTGCTGCGTGCCGTCAGTGAAATAGAAAGCATCGCCGATTCGTGCAACAACCTGGCGCGTACAATCAAACGGCGCAACGAATACAAGTCGGTATTCACCAACGAACAGAACACGCACATCGGCCAAATGTTCAAGCTGGTGAGCGGCGCCCTCGACCGGATGAACGTAATCATGCGCAAACCGGAACTGAACTCGAACGACATCAACGAATCATACAACATCGAAAACGAAATCAACAACTATCGCAATCAACTGAAAGCGCATAACATCGAGGATATCAACAACAAGCTTTACCAATACCAGGACGGTGTCTATTACATGGACATGGTCAGCGAAAGCGAAAAACTGGGCGATTACGTCATCAATGTGGTCCAGGCTTTGATAGAAAAGAAGATTTGACGGTGTATTATCCTCTTGCCCATGGACGATGCGTCACTTGCTTCCCAGAAACAAATCCATCATGCGTTTGGCGGCGACGAACGGCGTGATTTCGTTTTCCAGCACTAACTGTTCGGTCTGGCCGAGCATCGAACTGACGGCCGGATGATTGTAGAAGGTATCCCGCAGCGTGTCGTTGATGCTTTCATACATCCAATATTTGGCCTGCTCGCGTCTCTTGTATTCAAAATAGCCGTTCCTCTTCGTGAGGGCCATGTATTCGTCCACCATGTCCCAAATCTCCTTGATGCCGGTGTTATAATAGCCAGAGTAAGTGAGGACTTTGGGCATCCAGCCCGATTCGGAGGGCGGGAAAAGATGCAGCGCGTTGCGGAACTGGACGGCTGCCATCCGGGCCTTATCCACATTGTCGCCATCGGCCTTGTTGATGATGATGCCGTCGGTCATTTCCATGATGCCGCGTTTGATGCCTTGCAGCTCGTCGCCTGTTCCCGCCAGTTGTATCAGGAGGAAGAAATCGACCATCGAATGGACGGCGGTCTCGCTCTGGCCGACGCCGACCGTCTCGACAAAGACGGTATCGAATCCGGCAGCCTCGCATAAGATGATCGTCTCTCTCGTCTTGCGGGCCACGCCGCCCAAAGAACCGGCCGATGGCGAAGGGCGGATAAACGCCTCCTTCTCCCTCGACAGGGCCTCCATCCGGGTCTTGTCGCCCAAGATGCTGCCTTTCGAACGCTCGCTGCTCGGGTCGATGGCCAAGACGGCCAGCCTGTGCCCCTTCTTCAGCAGGTGCATGCCGAATACATCGATCGACGTACTCTTCCCGGCACCCGGCACGCCGGTAATGCCGATGCGCATGGACTTGCCTGCATGAGGGAGGCATTTCTCGATGACTTCCTGGGCGATTTGCTGGTGCTCGTGCCTGGCACTCTCCGCCAGCGTGACCGCCTGGCTCAAAATCGTAATGTTCCCTTTCAGGATGCCTTCCACGTATTCTGCCGGCGTATATTGCTGGCGCCGCACCCGCTTTCTGAGGTAGGGATTTATCGTGGGCACGTCCGCCACACCTTTATTCACTTTTAATCCTTTGTATAAATTGTTGTTTTCAGGGTGTTCCATGACTGCATCATTTATGGGCTGTTACCTCCAACAGGCGAACCGGCCCGTTCGGGTCGTTGCTGATGACATTGACCAACGTTTCCAGGCGGACTTTCACATCCTTGGGGCGTATAGAAACCTTGTAAGTTGTCGTTTCTCCGGGTTTGATCTCTTTTTTGCCCCGGCTGATCGAAATCAGTTCGCTGTCGGATGTAAAACTATAGATAATCAGATTCGATTTCCCGGTATTGGAAATGTCAACAGTCCCGGTAACTTTATTGCTGAAGAACGGCAGCTTGTTTTTCTTAGAAGGCAATTCCCCGAAGTCCAACAGCGTACCGGATATATGAAGGGCCGGACCTTTGGCTTTCTCCCGGTCTGACAGCTTGCTGAAATCATCAATTACATTGATTGCCACGACAACGGTTTCTGTTATCTTTTTCTCTCCAACGGATTTGACCGTCAGCGGCACGTGGATCAGATGGCGGCCTTTCTGTTTGATCTTTCGTCCATCTGCCAGGAAGGTTATTTCCCCCGTCTCATTCGGCTTCAAGGAAGCAGGGTTCATATCGGCTATGATGAAGCCCGGCATTTTCCCGAACTCAACCTCGAGGGAAGTTTCGCCTTCGTTCTTGATGCTGATCTTTTCCCCAAAGCTTTCATTCTGCCTCAGACTGTTAAAAAGGACATTCTTGGTATGCAATTTCAAATTGCCAATAGCATACGGGTATGTAAACTCAGGTGCCAATTCCTTCGGTATAACATTCCCTTTGATGGCGACGTTGTACCGGTTTTCCGCATTACTGTATATGGTAATCGTCTTATAGAACGGGCCCGGCCTGTCATTCGGGTCATACGTAACCTTCAGCATCCCTGATTTTCCTGCCGCAATGGGTTCTTTCGTCCATTCAGGCCGTGTGCAGCCGCAAGAAGCCGTCACCTGGGTAATGACAAGAGGCTTGTCGCCTTGGTTGGTGATGGTGAACACATGCGAAGCCAGCCCTTTCGCTTCCTCGATAGACCCGAAATTGAACACTTGCTGGTCAACGCTGATCCGAGGCGCCTTTTGCGCCATGCTGATTCCCATGCTTCCGCAAAGCAGGAAGATTGCAGCTATGGCCTGTTTTAGATTTGGAATCATTGACAACTCAATTATTGTTGGAGTATGATTTACAAAATTAGCGATTTTACCATCACCCTCTCCGATTTAATACAGATTAACCAAATAAATCCTTGGAACCCGTCAAACAGGATTCCGGCTCCCGTTTTCCATTCCTGTCGGGCGATTCGATTTGCCTTCCTGAAGCCGGACTTCCCGCATCAACCAAACTCTTTTCCATGCAACATCTGGGCATCTGCCATAAACTCCTTGATGCGGTGCTCGTCTTCTCGTTTGCAAATCAGCAGGACATTTCCCGACTCGGCAATGATATAATCATTCAAGCCCTGGATGACGGCCATGCGTTCCGGATCGGCCAAGGCAATGACATTGCCACTGCTTTCATATAACAAAGTCTGGGCTTTTAACGGCACGTTATTGTTTTTGTCTTTCGGCGCAATATCATACAGCGAGCCCCATGTCCCCACATCAGCCCAACCGAAGTCGGCGCAAAGCATATATACGTTCTCGGCCTTCTCCATCACCGCGTAATCGATGGAGATGTTCGGGCAATAAGGGAAATTCTGGGCGATAAAATGGCGTTCTTCCGCCGTATTGAACTCAGGCAAGCCCAAGTCAAAGCGGGCCGTGACATCCGGCAGATATTTATGGAGGGCCTTGATGATGGCATTGACGTTCCACAAAAAGATGCCCGAATTCCAGAAGAACTCCCCGCTTTCATAAAAGACCTTGGCCAAGTCCCAGTTCGGCTTTTCCGTGAAGGTCTTTACTTTTGAAAAGCGGTTTTCCACTTCGTCGCTGCTTTGGATATAGCCATATCCTGTTTCCGGGCGACCCGGACGGATCCCCATGGTCAGCAGTATGTCCTGCCCGTCAACAAACGCCAGCCCGTCCTGTATGTCGTCCAAAAATTCTTCCTCTTTCAAGATCAGATGGTCGCAGGGAGCCACCACCATGTTGGCATCCGGATTCAGGGCACGTATATGGTAAGCGGCATAGACGATGCACGGGGCCGTATTGCGGCGGGTCGGCTCCAACAAGATCTGGCGGGCGTCCAGCTCCGGCAACTGCCGCCTGACCAGGTCCGCATACAGCTCATTTGTCACTACATATATTTTTTCTGCCGGGATAATCTTCGCGAAACGGTCATACGTCATTTGCAACATGGTTCGTCCCGTCCCGAAAAAATCAAGGAACTGTTTCGGATAAGTTTCCCGGCTAAACGGCCAGAACCGGCTCCCGATGCCGCCGCCCATAATAACACAATAATCGTTGGTCATATCCATAGATTGCTTTAAAACGTCAAGTGCCGCAAATTTAACGAAATAATCTTTGATTTTTCCTGCCGGGGAGGGAAAAGTACACGAAGCAGGGGCAACAAAGTTCCCGACAAGGGCGCGGCGGCCTTTCCCCGCTCCTCCGACTGGGCC
>CAYRFT010000077.1:0-7060 GCA_964423585.1 uncultured Parabacteroides sp.
CGAAATCCTGCTCTTCCCCCAGCTCCTTTGCCAACGACGTGACTCCCCTGTCGGTAAAGCCGCACGGGTTAATCAGGGAGAAGTAGTCCAGGCCGGTGTTGATGTTGAGGGCAAAGCCGTGCATCGTGACGAAACGGCTGCATCTTACGCCAATGGCGCATATCTTGCGGGCTCTCCCCGCCACAGAAGGCTCCAGCCACACGCCGGCCGCCCCCTCCATCCTCTCCCCTTTCAGCCCGTATGAGGCCAGGAAGCGGATGACGGCTTCCTCCACGCGGCGAATGTATTGCTTCAACCCGATATGCCAGGTCTCCAAATCGAAAACCGGATACCCCGTGATTTGTCCCGGTCCGTGATACGTAATATCCCCGCCGCGGTCCACATGATAATAAGAGACGCCCATCGCCCGCAGCCGCTCCGCGGGGACCAGCAGGTTCGAATCCTTTCCATGCTTCCCGACGGTCAATACCGGGTCATGCTCGCAGAACAGGAGTTCATTCCGGCCGGCCTCCCCTTTGGCCTTGGCTGCCAGCAAGGCGGCAAACTTTCCGGCCTGGATATCCAATGCCTTCGCATACGCTATCCTCCCGAGGTCCCGATAACTGAAGTTCCCCATGGCTCCCTGTTTTTTATTTTGGCGGTGCCGCCATGCCGAACATTAATATTCCTGCCAGCTCTTGATCTGGATATCTTCCATGCCCAACGTGCAGAAAGCATGAATAAAGGCGCTCGCCAGACGCGCGTTCGTAATCAGCGGGATATTCAGGTCGATGGCGGCACGGCGGATCTTGTAGCCGTTGTCCAGCTCCCCGGCGGAAAGGTTCCTCGGGATGTTCACCACCATGTCAATTTTCCTCTCGTGCAACAACGCCAGCGCCTGGGGCTCCTTCCCCGTTTCGCTCGGCCAATAGACCAACGTGCTGGGAATGCCGTTTTCGGTGAAGAAACGATGGGTCCCGCCGGTCGCATAGAGGTTGTACCCTTTCTTTGCCAGCAGACGGGCCGCGTCCAGCATGTCCACCTTCTGTTTGGCCGTGCCTGTCGATAACAGGATGTTCTTCTCCGGGATGCGTTGCCCGACCGAAAGCATGCTCTTCAGAATCGCCTCCGACACGTCATCGCCGATGCAGCCGACTTCTCCCGTGGAAGCCATGTCCACGCCCAAGACGGGGTCGGCCTTCTGCAAGCGGTTGAAGGAGAACTGGGAAGCCTTGATGCCGACATAGTCCAAATCGAACTCGTTCTTGTTGGGCTTCTCTACCGGCAAGCCCAGCATGACACGGGTGGCCAGATCGATGAAATTAATCTTCAAGACCTTGCTGACAAACGGGAAACTCCGGGAAGCCCGCAAATTGCATTCGATCACCTTGATCTCATTGCCTTTCGCCAGATACTGGATGTTGAACGGGCCCGAGATGTCCAGTTCCTTGGCAATCTGCTTGCTGATCTTCTTAATGCGGCGAACCGTCTCGACATAGAGGTTCTGCGCCGGGAACTGAATCGTGGCATCGCCCGAATGGACGCCGGCGAATTCGATATGCTCGCTGATGGCATACATGATGATCTCGCCATTCCGTGCCACGGCATCCATTTCCACTTCCTTGCACTGCTCGATGAACTGGCTTACCACCACCGGATGCTTTTTCGACACGTTGGCCGCCAGTTCCAGGAAGCGGACCAGCTCTTCCTGGTTAGAGCATACATTCATCGCCGCACCGCTCAACACATAACTCGGACGAACCAGGACCGGGAAGCCCACTTCCTCCACGAACCGGTTGATATCATCCATAGACGACAGTTCCTTCCACCGCGGCTGATCTACGCCAATCCGGTCAAGCATGGCCGAAAACTTCTCGCGGTCTTCCGCATTATCGATGCTCTTGGCGGATGTTCCCAGGATATGAATGTGCTGGTCATCCAGGCGCATGGCCAGATTGTTCGGGATCTGTCCGCCCGTTGAGACAATCACTCCGTGCGGATTCTCCAGTTCCAGAATATCCATCACACGTTCGAATGTCAGCTCGTCGAAGTAAAGGCGGTCGCACATATCGTAATCCGTCGAAACCGTCTCCGGATTGTAATTGATCATCACCGACCGCCAGCCTTCCTTCCGAATCGTATTCAAAGCCTGCACGCCGCACCAGTCGAACTCGACCGAACTGCCAATGCGATAGGCACCCGACCCCAAGACGACAATCGAACGCCCATCGCCTAAGTAATCGACATCGTTTTCCGTACCGTTGTAAGTCAGATACAGATAATTCGTCTGCGCCGGATATTCGGCAGCCAAAGTATCGATCTGCTTGACAACCGGGACGATGCCACGATACTTCCGGTCCTGGCGCACCTGCAAGGTCGCCTTGTCCGCATCCTCCATCTTTTCCTTCAGCAAAGCCCGGGCTATCTGGAAATCGGAAAAACCCTGGGCCTTTGCCTTCCGCAACAGATCATCCGGCACTTCCTGTATCTTGCTGCAAGCCTCCAGATCGTTGGCCGTTTCAATAATCCGATGCAGTTTCTGCAAGAACCATTTGTCAATCCTTGTCAGGTCATGTATCTGATCGATCGTATAACCGGCCCTGAAAGCCTTGCTGATAACGAAAATACGACGATCCGTCGGCTCTCTCAACGCCTTGTCAATATCCGGAAGGACCAGTTCCTTATTTTCCACAAAGCCGTGCATGCCTTGCCCGATCATGCGAAGTCCTTTCTGAATGGCTTCTTCGAAGGTTCGCCCGATAGCCATGACCTCGCCTACCGACTTCATGCTCGATCCCAATTCGCGCGCCACGCCATGGAATTTGCCCAAGTCCCAACGCGGAATCTTGCAAACCACATAATCAAGTGCCGGTTCAAAGAAAGCGCTGGTGGTTTTCGTCACCGAGTTCTTCAAATCGAACAAGCCAAAGCCCAATCCCAACTTGGCGGCCACGAATGCCAGCGGATAACCTGTCGCCTTTGAAGCCAAGGCGGATGAGCGGCTCAAACGGGCATTCACTTCAATCACGCGGTAATCTTCGCTGTCCGGGTCATAGGCATATTGCACATTGCATTCGCCGACAATCCCTATATGGCGGATGATACGGATGGACAGTTCACGCAATTTGTGGTAGTCCGTGTTCGACAAGGTCTGTGACGGGGCAATTACAATACTTTCCCCGGTATGAATGCCCAGAGGGTCGAAATTCTCCATGTTACAAACCGTGATGCAATTATCATACCGGTCACGCACCACCTCGTATTCCACTTCTTTCCATCCTTTCAGGCTCTTCTCCACCAAGACTTGAGGCGAAAACGAAAAGGCTTTTTCTGCCAATACATCCAGTTCTTCTTCGTTATCACAGAAGCCCGAACCTAAGCCCCCCAAAGCGTATGCGGCACGGATAATCACCGGATAGCCCAATTCGGCGGCCGCCCGACGCGCATCTTCAATCGTTTCTACGGCTTCGCTTTTGATGGTCTTGATGCCAATCTCTTCCAAGCGGCGGACAAACAGGTCACGATCCTCCGTATCCATGATGGCTTGCACCGGCGTACCCAACACGCGCACCGCATATTTCTCCAACACGCCGCTCTGATACAAGGAAACGCCACAATTCAAGGCAGTCTGGCCGCCGAAAGCCAGCAAGATGCCGTCCGGCCGTTCTTTCTCGATTACCTTCTCCACGAAATAAGGCGTGACAGGCAAAAAGTAAACCGTGTCGGCCACGCCTTCCGATGTCTGCACCGTAGCAATATTCGGATTGATCAGGACCGTCTGAATGCCTTCTTCCTTAATGGCTTTCAATGCCTGGCTCCCCGAATAGTCGAATTCTCCCGCCTCACCGATCTTCAGCGCCCCTGAGCCTAAAACCAGAACTTTGTTTATATTATCTTTCATAACCTCTCATGCAAAATCAGTACCGATTATCCTTCATAACATGCCGACAAACTTATCAAAGATCAATGCTTCCGTGTCTGTCGGCCCGCCGCAAGCTTCCGGATGGAACTGGGAAGAGAAGAAAGGCTTCGTCTTGTGCCGGATTCCTTCATTTGTCCCGTCGTTCATATTGACGAACAAAGGTTCCCAATCATTACCCAAGGTGTTGTTGTCAACGGCATATCCGTGATTCTGGGAAGTGACGAAACAGCGGTTGGTCCCTACCATCCGTACCGGCTGGTTGTGGCTCCGATGCCCGTATTTCAACTTATAAACGGAGGCGCCGCCCGCCTTTGCCAGCAATTGGTTTCCCATGCAGATACCGCAGACGGGCCTGTCGCCCGCTATCGCCTTCCGGATATTCCGGACAGCCGCGTCACAAGTATCCGGGTCGCCCGGCCCGTTGCTGATGAACACGCCATCGTATCCCAACTGCGTGAAATCATAGTTCCAGGGGACACGAACCACCGTCACCCCGCGTTTCAGCAGGCAACGGATGATGTTATGCTTCACCCCGCAGTCAACCAGGATTACCCGCTTCCTGCTTTTCCCCTCCCCGTATGTGATCACCTTTTTGCAGGAGACTTTGTCCACGTAATTGACAGCCCCATAATTTCCGAAATCGTGCAAATAAGCCGCCGCGTCCTTTACGTCCTCCATCACGATGCGCCCCATCATGACACCATGCTCGCGCAGCTTTTTCGTCAACGCCCGCGTGTCTATCCCGTAAATTCCCGGGACATTTTCCTCCTTCAGCCAGTCGCCCAAGCTGCAGGCCGCGTTCCAGTGGCAGTACTCACGGCTGTAATCACTGACGATGACAGCCTCCGCGTGGATACGCCCGCTCTCCATGAATTCGGACAGGCCGTCGGGACGGAAGATCCGGGGCGGAACGCCGTAGTTCCCCACCAACGGATAAGTCAAGGCCATCAACTGGCCGGCATACGAAGGATCGGTCAGGCTTTCGGGATAACCCGTCATCGCAGTGTTGAAAACGACCTCGCCGTCCACCGGTCTTTCAGCGCCGAAAGAAAAACCGCGGAACGCGGTCCCGTCGTCCAGGATCAGCGTCGCGGCCCTGTCTTCCCGCAAATAACCGTATGTTTGCATATCGCAGTTTTTTTGCATTTGATAATATGTTATTTGACTAAATATTCTTCTTCCATGTAATGGATGAGGGCGCGGTTCACCATCCTCACGCCTCCCGGAGTGGGGTAATCGCCCGAGAAGTACCAATCGCCGGGATGGCCGGGGCAAGAGACGTGCAGCCCTTCTATGGTCTGATATACGATCTGCACGCGGGCCTTCGTCCCCGCCGGGGTCAGCAAATCCGCCATCTTGGAGGAGATTTCCTCGTCCGTGAACGGGGCATAGATTTCCTTGACGTAGTTGGTTTCCGCCGGCAGCCCCTGCTGCTCCTGCTTCCTGGCCTTGCGGTACGCCTCCATGAGGATTTCGCCCATGCCCCGCTCCTCCAGCAACGCCACGGCCGCCTTGAAGGCGATGAATTCATTCATGCGCGACATGTCTATCCCGTAATAATCGGGGTAGCGGACCTGCGGCGAAGAAGAGACGATCACTATCTTCTTCGGGTGAAGGCGGTCGAGGATGCCGATGATGCTTTGCTTCAGCGTCGTCCCGCGCACGATGCTGTCGTCGATGACCACCAGGTTGTCTTCAAAGGGGACGATGCTCCCGTAGGTTATGTCGTACACGTGGGCGGCCAGGTCGTTCCGGCTGTTTCCCTCGGCGATGAAGGTGCGGAGCTTGATGTCCTTGATGGCCACCTTTTCCGTGCGGACGCGCTTGGAGAGAATCTGCTCCAGCTCCTTTTCCCGGAAGAGGTGCCGCTTGTCGGCAATCCATTTTTTCTTTATCCCGTTCAGGTAATTGTTCAGCTCCTCCAGCATCCCGTAATACGCCACCTCCGCCGTGTTCGGGATGAAGGAGAATACCGTATGGTCCAGGTCGTAGTCCACCGCCTTCAGCACGTCGGGCACCAGCGTCTCCCCCAGTTTCTTCCTTTCCTTGTAGATGTCCATGTCGCTCCCGCGCGAGAAGTAAATCCGCTCGAAGGAGCAGGCGCTGTTCTTTTGCGGCTCGGCAATCCGCTCGACGCGGAGCGTCCCCGAACTGCCGACGATCACCGCCTCGCCGCGCCCCAGCTCCTTCACGTCGGCGGCATGCACGTTCATCACCGTCTGGATTACCGGCCGCTCGGAGGCAAGGACCGCTATCTCGTCGTCGGCATAATAGAAGGCGGGGCGGATGCCCCAGGGGTCCCTCACGCCGAACATCCCGCCGCTGCCCGTGATGCCGCAGATGACGAAGCCGCCGTCCCACGTCGGCGCGCACTGCCGCAACACGTCGCCCAGGTCTATCCGCGACTCGATGGCGCGCGTGATGTCCATGCCGCGCAGCCCTTCCGCCACGCACTGCCCGTAGAGGTGCTCGACCACCCTGTCCAGGCGGTGCCCGACCTGCTCGAGCATGATGCTGGTGTCCGCGTACTTGCGGGGATGCTGCCCGATGGCCGTGATGCCCTCGAAGATTTCATCGACGTTCGTCAGGTTGAAGTTTCCGCACAGGGCGAGGTTGTTGACGCGCCAGTTGTTGCGGCGCAGGAAGGGATGGACGTAAGAGAGGCCCGAATTGCCGGTCGTGCTGTAGCGCAGGTGCCCCATGTAAAGCTCCCCGGCGAAGGGGAGGTTCTTTTTGGCGAAGGCGGGGTCGTCCAGCTGCTCGGGGGCCAGCTCCCGGAAATGCCGGTGCACGGCCGAAAATATTTCAGTGATGGCTCCCGTCCCCAGCGCCCGCTCGCGGAACATGTATTCCTCGCCCGGCTTCGCCTCCAACTTCACGCAGGCCAGCCCCGCGCCCTCCTGCCCCCGGTTATGTTGTTTCTCCATCAGCAGATACAACTTGTTGAGGCCGTACATCCACGTCCCGTATTTCTGATGATAATATTCCAGCGGTTTGAGCAGCCGCACCAAGGCCACGCCGCACTCATGCTTCAGTTGTTCCATCGTTTCTTGCCGGATTTTTGATTTTCCCGCCGCAAAGATAGGAATATTTTCGTCACGAGGGCAGGCTTCCGGGCGGCGGAGGGGCATTTTCCTCCTACATTTCCATTTCCACGGG
>CAYRFT010000078.1:0-7003 GCA_964423585.1 uncultured Parabacteroides sp.
CCTCGTGCGCTGGTCCGTCGCAGCACCGTGCGACAGACGACCGCGAAAAAATGCGGCGCGCCCGGACCCTTTCCTGTGCGGAAATCATCCAGCAAAATGACATGGGAAACGAAAGGGAAACCGTGCCGTCACGGCATCAGTAAGACGACGGCGCGGCATTGAAACGGTAGCCGATGCCCACCATCAGGTTGTTCGGGTCCTTGAACTTGTAGAGCTGGTAGCCGACGTGGAGGAAGAGGCATGAAAACAGATATCAGTTAAACTATATTAACTGTCAAGGGGGGGGTAAAAAAAAACTTGATGTACATTTGCGGAGTAAAGCGTACAGGACGGCGGTAAACGGTTCCGCCGCCCGTTTCGTGAAACATAAAAACGATAGCTGATGTGGTTTTCTAAATTGACCGACTATTTTTTCCCTTACGGATCAAAGGACAAGAGGCTGATCGGTCTTTTTTTCCTTTGCTTGTTTCTGAAGTTCATGTGGCTCGATCTGCTTTGGTGCATGCAGTCCACGTTTACCCCATTCTCCAAAATAGAGACTTATGTAGATACGATACTGGTCTCCCTGATATTACTTCTGCCTTTGATTTGCTTTCGCGCCGTGAGGACGACGTTGGTCATATTTCTCCTCCTTGACGGCCTGTTTGTGGCAAACCTGATGTATTTCCGTACCTATCTCACCGCCATTCCGCTAAACAGCTACCTTATTGCCGGTAGTCTGGTCAATTACTCCGGCAGCGTACTTGACTCTTTCAGGAGTGTGGATTTGTTCTTTCCTTTATCGACCGCCGCCGGCATCTTGTGGTGGCGCAGATGCCGGACGGAGGACAGGCAGCCCGGCAGGGAACGGAAGCGACATCCGATTGCCCGTTATCTGCTCCTGATACTGCTGGTATCTCTGATACCGGCTGTCTGCCTGTGGAGGCAGAACGGATTCAGGGCCGCTTATGAAAAACTTCAGGATGCGTATCTGCATACCTGCAATATACCGATGTACACGATATTCGGCTCCCTCTATTATGACTATATCCGCGACAAAGAATTATATACGGAGGAGATCGGGGAAGATATCGGTTCGTGGATAGACAGGAAAGCTGCATGCGAAGCCATCGCTCCTCCCCCCCCCCCATGCAGACGAAAGATAACTGCATCGTCATCATAGTGGAATCGCTGGAGAGCTGGTTGCTGGATGCGACCGTCGAAGGGCAGGAAATCATGCCGAATCTGAACAGGATATTGAGAGATTCGTCGGTCATTTATGCGCCTCATGTCCTGTCGCAGGTAAAAGGCGGCCGCTCTATCGATAGCCAGTTGTTGATGTATGCGGGACTCCTGCCTGTCAATTCGGGCAGTTATAGCATCAAATATCCAGAGACTTGCTATCCTTCCCTCGTGAAAGCCTTCAAACAGAAACATAAGAACAGCCGGGCATACAGCCTGACAACCGACAAGCCGATGGTTTGGAACCAATGGGTAATCATCCCGGCGTTGGGGTACGACAGCCTGGTCTCGAAAAAATGTTTTATTCAGGAAGAGCCTGTCGGTTCGCGCAAGCAGATCGGCGACCGGGCTTTTCTGCGTCAATGTCTTGGCAAAATAAAGAGGAACGAGGTCTGGAACGATTCCGGGAACACGCTGGTCCAATGCGTTACCTATTCCGGACATAATCCTTTCATCCTGCCCGATTCGCTGAAGAAAGTGTTTTTCTCCAAAGAGATACCCGACGTGCTGAACCGCTATATGACGATGGCAAATTATGTGGACCGCGCCATAGGGGAGTTCATATCCGCGCTCAAATCCGACAGGCGTTTTGAAAATACGCTGATCGTGATTATGGGAGACCATGAGGCGTTGGGGATGTACAGGAAAGAACTGCTTGGCGATCCGGCGGCGAAAAATATCATATCGGACAAGGCTTTTGTCCCGCTTATCATCCTGAATGCCCCGTTCAACATGTATTACGGGAAAGTAATGGGGCAGGTGGATGTCTATCCAACGCTGCTTGACTTGTTGGGACTGGACGGCTATTGGTGGAAAGGACTCGGAGAGAGCATCCTCAATCCCGGAAAGCCGGGGTTCGGCATTGATTCCCGTTTGAATATCGTAGGAGACACGGCGAATGTCCCTCAAGAGAAGGTAAACATGGCGAGAAAAGCGTGGGAGATTTCAGATTTGATTATCCGTTATGACTACTGGGGACGGAAATCCGGAAAGGCAGAAGATTGATTTGTGAAGGCGGCCCGCCGACAACTGCCGTCACGGCATCAGTAAGACGACGGCGCGGCATTGAAACGGTAGCCGATGCCCACCATCAGGTTGTTCGGGTCCTTGAACTTGTAGAGCTGGTAGCCGACGTGGAGGAAGAGGCTGCGGGTGACATGGGCCTTGAGGGCGAGTATCTGGTAGAAATGGTCCGTGTCCTTCCCCTTGCAGACGACGTTCCGCCCGATGCCGATGTTGATGGAGAAGACAGGCATGACGGCCTCCGCCCGCATGGAAAGCCCGACGGCGAACTGCTCGCGGAAGGGAGGGCGGTAGAACTTCAGGTATTCGACGGAGGCGCCTTCGTTCACGGCATGCCCCTCCAGGTTCGCGCTCTCGTCGTATTGCGCGTCGAGCGAAAGCCCGGCACGGAAGTAGCGGCTGATGTCGTACATCGGGTTGACGTTCAGCCCCACCACGCCGAAGTGCCCCGGCAGCAGGACGGCTTGCGGGGGATATGCCCGTTTGCGCACGGCTCCGTAGAGGACGAGGTCGTAGCTGAAATGGCGGCGGAAGGGGTCGGGCGCGCGGTAGTGGCAGAGCCTGTGCCGTTCTCCCCCGAAGGTGCGGACGATGCCGATGCGTCCGCCCGCCGTGTTGACGCCGCTGTTGGGATAGCCGGTGTTCCCGTTCGAGAAGTGGGAGAAGCCCGCGCCGAGCGTCAGGTTCCAGTCGGGGGCAAGCTGCCAGTCGAGCATCAGTCCGAGGTTGATGTAGGCGTTTGTCTTCGTGCCGACGACGGTGTTGTAGCCGTTCGTCTGCTCGTCGTAGGGTTTCCAGCCGAACGACGCGCCGAAGTTCCATTCATAGTCCAACGAGAGGCGGTCGGAAAGCTCGGCGAGGCGCGAGGTCTGGAAGAGGTAGAGCGCGACGGGCGTCCCTATCTCCCGCCTGTCGGAAAAGGTGTTGTAGGCCACGCCGATGCCCTGCGAGGCGTGGGGGTAATTGCGCCCGAAGTAACTGCCGGGGGCGAAGCGGAACGCCCACTTCAGGTGTGCCGACATCGTCGCGCGTATCGGTTCGCCCTTCCCGTTCTCCCCCTTGAAGAAGGAATGCGCCGGGAGGATGTAAGCGGGAGCGAAGTCGATGCCGACCGTGTGGACGAGCTTCTGCCGCGCGCTGTCCGCTTCTGCGGCGCGGAGCACGGTGTTGCCGAACACGAAGCATGCTATATATATAATGTATAGGGGTCTCATGTCAGGGCGCGTCTCCGGGTTCTCTCTTCAGGATGAAATAATCGTAGGGGCGATGGTAGCGGTACGTCCCGGTGTAGGTGCGCTTCCCGCCTGATTCGGGGTTCGAGGCATGGAGGGTGAAGGGGACATCGTATTCTTCGACGTTGAGCCACACTTCGACGCGCACCGCTTCTCCCGCCCCGACGGTGATGCGCTCTTCCGTCGGGTCATCGTCCATCGGGACGATTTGCAGCATGGGGGAAAACGGCAACAGCCTGCCGCGCAGCACCGGCCTCCCCTCTTCGTCCGCGTCCGGCACGGCCACTTCCGGCAACGGCGTGCCGAAAACGGACGGCACGTCGTTGGGATTTTCCATCCCGGTGAACCACTGCGTGAACACGGCCCCCTTGTAAGGACGGACGGTCCACGTCACCGGCTTGCTGCTCGCGTTGCGGATGATTGTCAATTCGCCCTCTTCCGCCACGTTCTTCGAGTAATGGAACTTTCCCCAGTCGTAGGTGATGCTGTCCGCCACGTATTTCGCGCCGGGCTGTATGCGCAGGCCGACGGTCGCCGTGGTCAGCGTCCCCATCTCCCCCATGTCGATCTTCAGCTGGAAGTCATACGGTTCATCGTAGAGGCACTCGGTGGCGCGGATCGTCAGTTCGTCGGGAGCCGTGCGTTCGAGGGTGAACTTCACGAGACCGAAGTCGTAGCTTGTATCCGAGCGGAGTTCCCAGTCGCCGTTGCGGAACCGGATTACCGCCGGCTCGCCACACCGCACGTCCACCGTCTCCGGTATGCCCGAGAGGATGTCCTCCTCGACGAAGAGGCCGCCGTTGCATCCTGCCAGCAGCAGGCAGCAGGCGAACAGGGAACGTATTGTCTTGCGCATTTCTCGTTTATTGTCTTACGGGTATTTTTTCTCGGTGGTAAAGATAAGGATTTTCCCGTTACGCCCCCGCCCTGCCCGGGATATTCTTGAAAAGGCGCGGCGTCGCTTCCGGCGCGCTTACCGGCTGGCGGCATCCCCGTCCTTGACGGGTTGCAGCCCCAGTTCCCTGGCCTTGTCAAGCAGGAAACGGCAGGCGGCCTCGCGGTCGTTGGGGATGATGCCGTCGAGGATGGCATTCTTGACCGCCTCCTTCAGGATGCCCACGGGCGGAGACGGTGGAAGGCCGAACATCTCCATGATTTCCTCGCCCCTGACAGGCGGCTGGAAGTTGCGGACGCGGTCTTTCTCCTCGATATACGCCAGCTTCGAGCGCACCAAGCGGAAATTGGCGAGGAAGCGGCGCACCTTGTCGGGATTCTTGCTGGTGATGTCGGCCTCGCAAAGGAGCATCAGGTCCCCGATGTCGTCGCCCGCGTCGAAAAGCAGGCGGCGGATGGCCGAATCGGTCACTTCGTCGTCGCTCAGGACTATCGGCCGCATGTGCAGCCCCACCAGCTTCTGCACGTATTTCATCTTCTCGTTCATCGGCAGCTTCATCTTGCGGAAGAGCTCCGGAACCATCTTCGCGCCGATGAAGTCGTGGTTGTGGAACGTCCAGCCCAGACGGGGGTCGAAGCGTTTCGCACGGGGCTTGCCGATGTCGTGCAAGAGCGCGCTCCAGCGCAGCCACAGGTCGCCGGTGGCCTTGCTCAGGCGGTCGAGCACCATCAGCGTGTGGGCGTAATTGTCCTTGTGGCCGATGCCTTCCTTCGTCTCCACGCCCTTCAAGGCGCAAAGCTCCGGGAAGATCAGCGGGAGCAGGCCGCTCTTGTCGAGCAGCTCGAGTCCCACGGAAGGCCTCGGCGACAAGACAATCTTGTTCAGCTCGTCGGCGATGCGTTCTTTGGAGACGATGGCGATCCGTTCCCGGTTGCGGAGGATCGCGTCGAAGGTGCCGGGGTCGATGAAGAAGCCCAATTGGGAGGCAAAACGGGCGGCCCGCATCATCCGGAGGGGGTCGTCGCTGAAGGTCGTGTCGGGGTCGAGCGGCGTGCGGATGGTCAGCTCGTCCAAGTCCGCCAGGCCGCCGAAAGGATCCACCAGTTCGCCGTAACGGGCCTTGTTCAGGCACAACGCCAGGGCGTTGATCGTGAAGTCCCGCCGGTTCTGGTCGTCTTCGAGGGTGCCGTCTTCCACGACCGGCTTGCGGCTGTCGCGGCTGTACGATTCTTTCCGCGCCCCGACGAACTCCAATTCGAGGCTGCCGCACTTCACCTGCGCCGTGCCGAAGTTCTTGAAGGTCGAAAGGCTCGCCCGCCGTCCCAACTTCGCCGCCACGCGCCGTGCCAGCCCGATGCCGCTCCCCACCGCCACGATGTCGATGTCTTCCGAGGGGCGGCGCAGGAATATGTCGCGGACGTAGCCTCCTATCACATACGCCTCGACCCCCAATTCGTCCGCCGCTTCCGAGACCAGCCGGAAAGGCCGGGCGGAAATATGTTCCAACAGCTCTTCTTTGCTTATGTCCATCTTCTCTTCCTCCTGTTACGGCGGCAAAATTAATGTATCTTTCCCGAAATGGCAAATTCGCCCCGCCGGGGCCCGCGGCGCATCCATTTATTTCCTATCTTTGCGGCAAAAGAACCCTATAAAACACAAGAACATGAAAAAACTGATTGCCTGCCTGACGCTCGCCGCCGCCCTCGCCGGTTGCGACAACGCGGCCGAACAAGCCCGCGTGCACCTGGAAAAAGCCCGTGCCTACTACGAGAACAACGAGTTTTTCGCCGCACGGTCGGAAATCGACAGCCTGCGGGCGCACTTCCCGAAAGAGTTCAAGGCCTTGAAAGAAGCCCTGTCCCTGATGCGCGAAATCGACCTGAAGGAGGCCGGGCGCAACATCGCCTACTGCGACAGCCTGATGCCGATCCGCCTGCATGAATCGGATTCGCTGAAGGCCGGCTTCACCTTCGAGAAAGATACCTTGTACGAGGAAATCGGGAATTACATCTGGCGGCAGCAGACGATCGAACGGAACGTGCAGCGGTGTTACGTCCGCTGCGGCGTGAACGAGAACGGCGAGATGTACCTGGCAAGCGTCTTCTTCGGAGGCAAGCCCATCGGACATACGCACATCAAGGTCAGCACGCCCGACGGCCTTTTCGCCGAGACCGCCCCCATCCCCTACGACGGCGGCGTGAACTACCGCTTCGAGGACATGGGCAGCACGACGGAAGTCGTCACCTACAAGGCCGAGAAGGGGCAAGACGCCATCAAGTTCATCTACGACAACGCCGGCAAGCGCATCAAAGTGGAATACCTGGGCGGCAAACCGTATGTCATTTACATGGCCGATGCCGACAAGAAGGCCCTGGTGGCCACCTACAACCTGGCGACGACGCTGAGCGATATCTGCAGGATGACCCGCGAAAAGGGCAAGGCGCTGAAGCGTATCGCCTACCTGAACCGGCGCATGAACAAGGGAGAGGAAGGCAGCCCCGCCTCCGACTGAGCCGCGCCCCGCCGCCCCGCCGCCCGCTTTCCGCCCGGATTTTTGCCCTCCAAACCGCTTTTCGGTCATATTCTTCACGGATTTCAAGTGAAAAACCCGTGGGACAGTCTGTTCCTAAAC
>CAYRFT010000079.1:0-6985 GCA_964423585.1 uncultured Parabacteroides sp.
CCAGAATGAGCACTGACGACGGCCTCCGGCGGAACAAATGAGGCCCGGCGGAGCGGTCGTAAGAGTACGGCCGGACCACCGAGCCTCGGTTGAGATTTCCACAACACAAAATTTATGACAAAATCATCCAAAAGAGCCGCGCGCAAGGCACGGGCGGAGAAAAACCGGACACGCGGGCAACACCCGTTCACTCATTCACCTTCCATTCAATGACGCCGCCCGATTCGCCGTCCTGCAAGCGGGCCGCGATCTTCAGGCCGGTCGTCTTGACCGGTTTGAAGTCCAAGCTGTTGTAGCAGTCCTTCTTCACGCCGTATTCATTGAGCGCCTCGACTTCCTTCCAGCGATTGCCGTCCTTGTAATAGAGCTTCCAGGCGGCAGGGACGCGGTAATTGCCGTCGTAATGGTCGAAATCCAGCCAATATACCTGCACGTTCGACACGGTATAGGGCTGATCGAATTCATACGCCAGGTTTTCTTCCGAGCCCGACTTCAGCCACCAATAAAAATACGGTTTCGAGATGTCCGACGAGCGCTTCGGCTCCCATCCGTCGTTCACGCCCCACGCCGGAGCCTGATCGTCGAACGCCTTTGCCTTCGAAGCGATCGTGGGTTCGGGTTCCGGGACGGCCCGTTCTTCCGAATCAGCCACCCAGACCTCCATCTGCCCGGCGCCCCGATTGTTCCACGTCGAGTACGGGACCGCCTTGAACGGCACGTCTTCCACCGTCCCGTCCTTCGCTACCGCCTTGGCAGTCCCGGTCAGCACGACGACCCCGTTCAGCAAGCCGGCATCGAACGAGGCGTCAATCTCCGCGTCGGCCGGGATGAATTTGTTGAACACAAGGCTGTCCGGCTGGTCGATGCCTTCCAGGCAATACACGATGGGACCGCGTTCCATGGCCAGCATCCCCCGGTCGTCTTCCACCTGGTCGTTGGCTTTCACCCGGCGCACTTCCATCGGCAGTTCCAGCTCGATGACATCGTCCGTCTTCCAGGTGCGGACAATCGTCGCATACCCGTCGCTTTCCGCAGGCCTCACCGCCGAACCGTTCACCTTCACGGAATACTTCCCCACCGGCGCGGTGTAGGCATACAAATCGGAAGCGACCGGCGTATCCTGCGTCCATCCCGGAATGCGCAGGCGGATGGCGAACTCGCTTTCCTTTTCCGGCCGCACCCGGAGAGAGACCTTGCCCTCCCAGGGATAGCCTGTCGTCTGGACCAGCCGCACCAGGTTGCCGGCGGTTTCTATCTCGCCCTCGCTCTGGACATACAGGTTGACATAGATGTCGTCGTCCTGGACCGCATACGCATAGTTGGGGACAGAAGCCAGGAAGCGCGTCACGTTGCCCGGGCAGCAGGCGCAGCCGAACCAACGCTGGCGTTCATGCTCTCCCATGGATTCGAGCGGATTGTCATAGAAAAACTTGTCCCCGCCCAGCGACACGCCCGAAATCACGCCGTTGTACAGGGCCCGTTCCAAGACATCCATGTATTTGGATTCCCCCGTTGCCAAGAACATCCGGTAATTCCAGTAAACATTCGCGATGGAAGCGCATGTCTCGCAATAATTCGTATGGTTGTTCAACTCATAATCCGGCCCGAAGCCTTCGCCTTGCGCGCGGGAACCCATGCCGCCCGTGATGAACAGCTTCTTTCCCGCCAGGTTTTCCCACAGGCGCGTCAAGGCGTGGAAATAAGCCGTGTCGTGAGTCAAGGCAGCCACATCGGCCACCCCGGAATACAAATATCCGGCGCGGACAGCATGCCCCACGATCTCATCCTGCAGAAGAATCGGCTTGTGGTCCTGGCTGTAGGCACTCAGCTTGTGCCCGTCGGTCCCCCGGCCGGTTTCTTCCACAAAATACTTCGCCATGTCGAGGTATTTCTCCTCGCCCGTCACTTTATACAGCTTCGCCAAGGCCATCTCGATGATCGGGTGCCCCGACGGCACATGCTTCTGCCCTTCGTCGGGGCCGAATACCTGACAGACGAGATCCGCATTCTTGAGCGCCACATCCAACAACGCCCGTTTCCCGGTCGCCAAGTAATGAGCCACCGCCGCCTCGTACAGATGTCCGCTGTTGTACAGCTCGTGGCTGTTGATCTTCTCCCAACGGGAACTGCCCCACCAGCCCGACAGGCGCGTGCATTTGTTGGTGACGCACGTCGTCAGGTAGCCGTCCGGCTCCTGCGCTGCCGCAATAATCGTGATCACGCTGTCGAGATAATGATCCAGATCCGGGTCGTATTTCACGGACAAAGAATACGAAGCCCCTTCGATTACCTTGTACGGGTCCGTGTCATCAAACGGGAAATCGCCCTGATGCTCCCCTTTGATCATGCCGGCAGCCAGCGCGAAGTTGTCGAACCGCCCGTTCTTCTCGCATTCTTTGAAAGCGGAGGGGATGGAAACGGTCCGGTTGGTCTCGATGCGCGGCGACCAGAACTGATCATTAATGTACACCCGGGTAAACGGGACTTCCCGTATCGGCGCATCCGGCTGCTGATAAACGGGAGACGAACAAGAACAAAATCCTGCCAAAGCCCAGCCGCTGAAAAGGAGCAGTACCTCGTTTTTCATGGGAATCAAGCCTCAATTAGGGATGAAACAACGCCTTTTCCGTGAAATCGCCCAGGCACAAGTATTTCTCATAAAGAGACTGATAAGCGGCAGCCCTTTCCGGATTCGGCTGGTATTCTTTCGCAAAACCGGAATTCATGGCAGCGATGGCCTCTTCCACCTTCGCATAGATTCCGGCAGCCGTGGCGGCAAACATCGCCGCGCCCAAAGCACAGGCCTGATCGGTATTGCAAACCTTTACCGGCATGTTCAAGACATCGCTCAAAATCTGCATCACGAACGGAGACTTCAACGCGATACCGCCGATGCCGATTACCTTGTCAATGGCAACCCCTTCATTCCGGAAACGATCCACAATCGCTTTCCCGCCAAAGGCAGTCGCTTCCACCAATGCCCGGAAGATGTGCGGGGCAGTCGTTCCCAACGTAATGCCCGTAATCGTCCCTTTCAACAACTGGTTGGCATCCGGCGTGCGGCGCCCGTTCATCCAGTCGGTGGCAATCACCGCGCTTTCCTCCATCGGGATTTTCTCGGCTTCTTCCGTCAATGCCGGGATGATTTGCGCGCACGCTTCCTCAATCAACCGGGCTTTCGCGGCTTCGTCGATACCTGGCATCTTTGCCACAATCTTCTTCAACGGGAATTCCAATACCCGCTTGAACCAGGCATAGACATCTCCGAAGGCAGACTGCCCGGCTTCCAATCCGATCATGCCCGGAATCACCGAACCATCCACCTGCCCGCAGATCCCTTTGATCAGGTTATCGCCGATTTCTTCATACGATGCCACCATGACATCACACGTGGATGTCCCGATGACACGCACAAACGTATGCGGTGTCACGCCGGCTCCCACGGCACCCATGTGGCAATCGAAAGCGCCGCCTGCCACGACCACGTCGGTTGTCAATCCCAAACGTTCGGCCCATTCTGCCGTCAGATGGCCGACAGCCTTGTCTGCGGTCTCCGTTTCTGTAAACAAACGGTCCCTATACCCGGCCAAGAGAGGATCCAAAGCCACCAAAAACTCTTCGGAAGGCAGTCCACCCCACTTCGGGTGCCACATCGCCTTGTGCCCGCAAGCACACCGGCTGCGAACGACCTTGTCGGACGAGGTGACACCTGTCAATAACGCCGGCAACCATTCGCAATGTTCGACGATCGAATAAGCCGCTTTCCGGACAGCCTCATCTTCGCGCAAGACATGCAAAGCCTTTGCCCAGAACCATTCGGAGGAATAAATGCCCCCTTCGTAGGCAGAAAAGTCGATCTCCCATTTCTTGCAAAGCTCATTGATTTCCCCGGCTTCTTTTACGGCCGTATGATCTTTCCACAAGACGAACATCGCATTGGGATTCTCGGCAAATTCCGGCAACAAAGAAAGCGGAGTCCCGTTCTTGTCGGTAAAGACCGGCGTGGAACCCGTCGTGTCAAAAGCGATGCCCGCCACTTTCCCGGCTGTCCCTTCCGGACAAGCGGCCAAAGCCTCACGGACCGTCCCCACCAATACATCTATATAATCTTGCGGATGCTGGCGGTATTGGTTAACTGAAGGATTACAATATTTGCCTTCGCTCCAACGCGGATAATATTTTACTGCGGTAGCTATGGTTTTCCCCGTCTTTGCCTCTACGATGACCGCACGGGCAGAATCAGTACCATAATCCAAACCTATCACATATTGTTTGTTCATAATTCGATAAAATTTTAAAGGTGAAAAAACAAAGGGGTTAGCATCCAGAAACTGACACGCTTTCAGCCAACCCCATTGACATGATGAAAAAATACTTGCTATCTGTCTTTCCGTTTATCAGCAAAGAGACTTGTTCAGCATATAATAGATTTCATTCAAGCGAAGCTCCCTCTTGAAGTTTTCAATCGTGGTATTCTTGTCGATGACTACCATTTCTATGCCGGCAATGTCCGCATAATCCTGCAAATATTCAACCGACAAGTCGAACGAGAAGCTCGTATGATGCGTGCCTCCTGCCATAATCCAGGCAGCTGCGCCCACTTCAAAGTTGGGTTGCGGAATCCACAATGCAGAAGCCACCGGCAATTTGGGCAGCGGTTTGCTCTTTACACAATCTACCACATTTACAATCATGCGGAAACGGTTGCCCATATCCACAATCGTAGCAGCTACGCCTTCACCTTGCTTGCTGGTAAATACCAGGCGGGCGGTTTCGCTGTCGATGCCAATGCTCAGGCGATGTACTTCCAATTTCGGTTTATGTTCGGCTATCAGCGGACAAACTTCCAACATGTGCGCCTGCAAAATGGCACTCTTTTCTCCATCAAAATTCAGGGTATAGTCTTCCAAGAACGAACAACCTCTCGGCATGCCCTGGCTCATGAACCACATCGTGCGGAACAAAGCGGCCGTCTTCCAATCGCCTTCCGCGCCAAAGCCATAGCCTTCCATCATCAAACGCTGGGATGCCAGGCCCGGAATCTGATCGAATTCACCCAGATCATCGAAGTTGGTCGTAAAGCCTTTGGCCCCTTTGTCTTTCAACAGACGGCGCAAAGCAATTTCAGCCTTGGCGGAGTTCCATACCTTGGTATAAGCTTCCGTGCCCGGTTTCTCCAATGCCGGATCATGATCATATTCCGCCCAATACCGTTCAACCAACGCTTTGATGTCGGCCTCTTCCACAGCCCGGTAATAAACCATCAGGTCATTGATCGGACAATAATCCACATGGTATCCCAAAGTCTGTTCGGCAGCAACTTTATCCCCGTCGGTCACGGCCACGTTGTTCATTTGGTCGCCGAAGCGGAGAATCAACATATTCTGTGCATCGGCCCAAGCGGCGCAGACGCGCATCCAGGCGGCGATTTTCTTCTGGGCAGCCTCATCCTGCCAATGCCCTACGACAACTTTGCGGTTCTTGCGCATCCGGGCGCAAATATGTCCGAATTCGCGGTCGCCGTGAGCCGACTGGTTCAGGTTCATGAAGTCCATATCCATCGTATCCCAAGGGATTTCCTTGTTGTATTGCGTATGGAAATGGAGCAAAGGTTTCTTCAATTCCTGCAATCCATGAATCCACATCTTAGCCGGAGAGAACGTATGCATCCATGTAATCACACCGATACATTTCTCATCGTTGTTGGCAGCCTTGAACGCGGCCGTTACTTCCTTCGCCGAATTGACGGTCCCTTTGTAAACCACCTTGACGGGCAGGTTTCCGCTGGCATTCAAGCCGGCTACCATTTCATTACTATGCGCATCCACTGCAATAACGGCATCGCCGCCATACAATAATTGTGCACCTGTCACAAACCAAACTTCAAATTGATCAAAAAAATTCATAGCATTACGTATTTATGTTAATAAAATTGATTTATTTCTTTTGTCCATAATAGGCATTCGGGCCATGCTTGCGGCTGAAATGTTTTTCAACCAGCAGCGGATTCATGGTCAGTTGCGGGTTAATCAGATAAGAAAAGCATGCCATCTTGGCCACCTGCTCCATGACTACCGCATTATGCACGGCATCATGCGCGTCTTTCCCCCAGGCAAACGGGCCATGATTCTTCACCAACACTCCCGGCGTGTGTACCGGGTTCAAACCTTCAAAGCGACGGACAATCACTTCGCCGGTCTCCCGTTCATAAGCGCCTTTCACTTCCTCGGCTGTCATATCCGCCGTACAAGGAATCGCATCATGAAAATAATCGGCATGCGTCGTCCCGATGTTCGGAATATCCTTGCCGGCCTGCGCCCAAGCCGTCGCAAAAGTGGAATGCGTATGCACAACTCCTCCTATTCCGGGAAAAGCCTTATACAATACCACGTGGGTAGGCGTATCGCTCGAAGGATTCAAATCTCCTTCCACCACCTTGCCTTCCAAATCGACAACCACCATGTCTTCAGCTTTCATGGTATCATAAGAGACGCCGCTGGGCTTGATAACGACCAAATTGCTTTCCCGGTCAATGGCCGACACGTTGCCCCACGTAAAAATGACCAGTCCATGCTTCACCAAGTCTAAATTCGCTTGAAAAACTTTCTCTTTTAACGCTTCTAACATCTTATTTCTTTTTATAATTGCCTTTTTCTGCCGACAGGATGCCTTTCCAATCATCTCATTTTCTGTTCCAACCGGCTTAGTAGCGAAAGTAAGGTTTATTTTAATTCATTGAACCTCTATCATATATGTTATGGAACATAATTTGTGTTTTCCATACACTTTTAACCTGTCTTTGAATAAATTCCGTTGCAATGGCCGCCTGCGGGAAGGTCAGGCCCTGTCGCGGATTACCGTTATTCCATTGGCTTGATCATTGATTCGATGAAGGCGGGGGCTGCGGGGACTTTTCCAACTCTCTTATAATCTCATGTCAACTCTCATATAAGAGTGTTTTAACTCTCTTATAAGAGCGTGAAAA
>CAYRFT010000080.1:0-6959 GCA_964423585.1 uncultured Parabacteroides sp.
AGAACGAGCACAAAATCCTGCCGCCGCGCCCCTCTCGGAGGCTTTATCGGCCCTGCCGGACAAAAACAAGACAAATAAATTTGGCAAATTCATTTTGATTGTTTATCTTTGCGAAGTATTTTTTAACCATTAACCAAACACTTACAACTATGAAACTATTGGAACTGTCCTTTTCCTTTTTGTTTGTCTGCCTGTTACCCGTTTCTGCGGAAGAAAATCTTCGTTTGCCCGACGCACGAGCGCTGGCGTTGGGAGGAAACAGCGTTACCCTTTCATCATTTTCCAATCCGGCATTGGTGCATTTGTCAACAGACAAGGCTGTCCGTTTGGAATATTTCAACCGCTATGCCCTAAAAGAGCTGGGCAGCGTCAACGGAAGTTTCCATTATCCGAACCCATACCTGTCAACCGGCATCCATATAGCCGCTTTCGGCTACGACCGGTACCGGCAGAACATGGCCCGCCTGCTCCTCGGAAAACAGCTGAACGACCGGTGGATAATCGGGGTGGCCTTTCAATATGCGTGGGTGCAATCGGAATTGTATGAAGAGAAACCCGCCCGCCTGTCAACCGACATAGGCATTGTTTATATCCCTTTTGACAAGTTGTTGATCGGATGCTCGGTGCGGGATTTGCCCTCGGTGCGCACCGTTGCCAAAGACATGAAACTGAAAGAGCTTGAAACCTATTCCGTCCAGGTAGGTTTCAACTGGGAAGTGTTCGACAATCTGCTCATAACTTCGTATGCCGGGGCGGATGACAACCGCCGGATCCAAGGCGGCTTCGGTGTCGAACACGAATCATGGGATTGTTTCCGGGTGCGGGCAGGCTTGCAGGCCGACCCGTTCATCCCGAGTTTCGGCATCGGCCTTTCCCTTCATCAATGGCAACTGGATGCCGTGGCGTTATGGCATCCGGCATTGGGAGCGAGTTCAGGCATCGGTTTGTCTTATTCCTTTTGACCGGGCGCGTATGAAAAAACCGTTGATAATTCTCTTGATAACCTTGTTGGCAAACCGTTATCATGCTTATCCACAAGAATCTGTTCCGGTTGACAAGTGGAAAGAATATATAGAGGAACTGGCCGAAGAAACGGAAAGCGAAAGCCGGTTGGAAACGCTCTATACGGAACTCTCCTACCTGTCGGAACATCCGATGGACCTGAACCGCGTGACGGCGGAAGAACTTTCCCGCCTGCCGTTTCTGACAGACTTGCAGATCGGACAGCTGGTTGCCCATCGGGAGAAGTACGGGGAAATGGTCTCCCTCTATGAACTGAAGGGCGTCAAGGGGCTGGACTACCAGACAATCCAATTGCTCCTGCCTTTTGTGTACGTCGGTGAAAAACCGGTTGACAAGCGGCCCTTCACGTTGAAAAACCTGTTGAAGTATGGGAATAATGAATTGCAGGTCAGGTATGACCGCTGTTTGCAACAAAAGAAAGGCTATGGTTCATTTCCCGATTCCGTCCTGGAGCGTTACCCGAACCGGAAATACCTGGGCGAGCCGTTCTATACGTCCCTGCGGTATGCCTACGAGTTCGATGATGACTTCCAGGCCGGCCTGGTGGCGGAGAAGGATGCCGGCGAGCCGTTCTGGAAAGGGAAACACAAAGGGTACGATTATTATTCCTTCCATGCGCTGGTGAAAGGGAAAGGGATGTTGAAAACCCTGGCTCTGGGAGACTACAAGGTCTCTTTCGGGCAAGGGTTGGTCGTCAGCAACGACTTCTCGCCGAGCCGGTCGGCGTTGGTGGCGCAAGCGGAACGGAGGAACAACGGCTTCAGGAGGCATTTCTCCACCAACGAACAGGATTTCTTCCGGGGTGCCGGACTGACGCTCACGTGGAAGGACTGGGATGCCAGTGTCTTTTATTCTTGCCGGAAAATGGACGGCGCGGTCGAAAACGACACGTTCCCCACCATCAAAACGGACGGCCTGCATCGCCTGCAACGCGATTGGGAAAAGCGGCACACGGTGACGATGCACTCCCTGGGAGGGAATATCCGCCTGGCGCGCCCGGATTACCACGTGGGGATGACGGCGGTGCATTACTCGTTTGGCGGGAAGACAATATTCCCGCAAGAGCAGCTGTACAACCGCTTCGCCTTCCGCGGGGAGAAGAATTTCAACCTGAGCGCGGATTACATGTGGAAGAACCGGTGGGGAAAACTCTACGGAGAGACGGCCGTTTCGTCCAACAAGGCCGTCGCCACGCTGAATGCCCTGCAACTGACGCCGGCTTCCTACTTCTCGCTGCTGGTCTTGCATCGCTATTACGACCGCCGTTACCAGGCATTCTTCGGCAATGCGTTCGCGCAGAACGGCACGGTGCAGAACGAGCAAGGCATCTACCTCGGTTGCCAATGGACACCCTTCGGGCATTGGGAACTTTCCTGGTATGCCGACTTCTACCGTTTCCCGTGGCTGAAATACCAGACCGATTATCCTTCCTCCGGAAAAGAATACATGTTCCGGCTGGATTACACGCCCGGCCGCCATTTCTCTTCCTATATCCGTTACAAAGGGAAAGAGAAGGACGATGAAAACAGGCAGCACCGGTTGCGCTGGCAGGCCGCCTGGCTGTTGGGCGACTCATGGAAATTGCGGACTTCGGCAGACGGCATTGTCACGAAGGAGGACGGGGAAACCGACGGGGGCTACATGGTCGCCCAGAGTGCCGGCTGGAATCCGGTGGGCTATCCGTTGCAACTGGACGCTTACGTGGCGTGGTTTTCCACCGACAATTACGCGACACGCATCAGTTCCTACGAAAAGAACATCCTGTACGCCTTTTACATGCCTTCGTTTTACGGGGAAGGGCTCCGGACGGCCGTTTCCTTTCGCTGGGATCTGAAAAGACGGTTCACGATAGCGGCCAAGCTGTCCCATACCTGGTATGCCGACCGCGACCGGATCGGGACGGACACGGAAGAAATCGAGGGGCAAAACAAAACGGATCTGAGCGTGTTTCTCCGCTGGAAATTCTAAAGGCAAGTGCCGGAAACAGCGGTGAATGGGATGAATGTCTTTCGACGGGCAGCAGGAAAGCCCCCAACGAGGAGGAAAGCGGCCCGTCCGACATTCTTCGGAAATATCCCATCGCTATATGGCAATAAAAAAATACGGGACTCGTCCTGAATCCCGTATTCCCCTTTGCAAAATATTCCTTTAGAGTGCCTCCTTGATCTTATTCCTTCAGTGCAAATTTCAACACCAGCGGTTGATCGGGCAATCCTCCCGGCAACGTAACGGTTACTTCCCCGCCATCGACCCGATAAGAAACCCGTTTCCCATTTGCAAGCACCGTCATCTTGCCTTCCGGCACATTCGTACTCCAGGTCAATTCTTCCGGCAGCCGCCCACCTTCCGGCAGCGCATAAATGGCATACAGCGTCTTTCCATCCTTATCCGCCGTGAACCAAATATTGCCTTCCCGATAATACGGAGTAATGGCCGTATTGTAAATAGCCCTGCCATTGGCACGCAACCACTCCCCTACCTCATGCAGCCGGTCAATGACCGGTTGTTCGATCAATCCTTGCGGGGTCGGGCCAACGCCTAACAACAAGCAACCGCCTTTGGCTGTAATCTCGGCCAGCATATTTATCACTTCGGCGGCAGATTTATAAGGAGCATTCGGAGTCCATCCCCAATCGTTACCCAGCGTAATGCAGCTTTCCCACGGGTATGCAAGTTGTTTTTCCGGAATGCCACGTTCCGGCGTCTGGTAATTCTCGTATTTCCCGCGCATGGCACGATCCACAACGATCAGCCCCGGCTGGGCTTCCCTCGCCATATCAACGATTCTGTCCATGTGAATATCCTGCTTGGGCGGGCCAACCCAGCCGCCGTCGAGCCATAAGATATCGAAGTCCCCGTATCCTTTCATCAACTCCCCGATCTGGTTATATGTAAATTGGCAGAACTTCTCCCACCGTTCCGGATGGTTGGCAATTTTATAGTTCACGTTCCTGTCCGGCGTAGCATAATAAGGCCACCAATAATACGGACAATGCCAGTCGGGTTTAGAGAAATAAGCGCCAATCATGAAATTCTTCCCACGGAAAGCATCGAAGACATGCCGCGCCACGTCTTTCTTCGGATTGTCCTTAAATGCGCCATGCGCAATGGAGAAATCGGTTTCCTTTGTGTCGTACATGCAGAATCCGTCATGATGCTTGGTCGTAAAGACGACGTAACGCATGCCGGCATCAGCCATGACATCGGCCCATTGGACCGGATCAAAGTCCACCGGGTTGAACGAATCCTTCAGCCCCCAATACCACTTCTTGTATTCATCATACGCCCAAGTCGTATCCCGTGGAATCCAATCCTCGTCTTCTGAACAAATAGACCAGGATTCCACAATACCGGGAACTGAATATAATCCCCAATGGAACAGCACCCCGAACTTCTGGTCTTTCCAAACGTCCAATTTCTTCAAGACAAGCGAGTCCGTAGGCCATACATAACCGCTCTCATCCGACTGCCCATGCACGAACCCTTGCACCTTTCCCTCTTCCTGCGCGTTCATGGCACAGGACAATCCCCATAGGGACAGTCCCAACATCCATTTCGGGACCCTTCGCCGTTGAAATAGTTTCATGTTTCCTTTAGAATTAACGATATTGGAATGCCAACAAATCTGCTCATGAATTTCCCGACAAGACCGGCAGGAAAAACCGGCCACTTACTTCTTTTCGAAGCAGGCATCGAAGGCGCGGGCAGAAGGCTGGAAGTCCACCCGCTTCACAAACGCACAGGACTCGCGGGCCCCGTGTTCGCGGTCCATGGCACTGTCTTCCCACTCAACCGAAAGCGGGCCTTGATAGCCGATAGCATTCAACGCCCGGATGATTTCCTCGAAGTTGACACGCCCGCGTCCCAAACTGCGAAAGTTCCAATAACGGCGCGGATCGCCGAATGTCACATGCCCTCCGAACACGCCTACTTGCTTGGGCGTATCGCTCCAATATACGTCCTTCATGTGGACATGGAAGATGCGATCAGAAAAATGATAGATAAAATCGACATAATCCACGCCTTGGTAGCCCAAGTGGCTCGGATCATAATTGAATCCAAAGGCAGGATGGTTGCCCAAAGCCTCCAAAGCGCGCCGGGCGGAGACCGTATCAAAGGCTATCTCCGTCGGATGGACTTCCAAGGCATAGCGGATGCCCAATTCCCGGTACGCATCCAAGATCGGCAGGAAACGACGGGCAAACTCCTGATAGCCGTCTTCGATCATCTGCTCGGTAACAGGCGGGAAGGAATACAAATACGGCCAAATCGGACTGCCGGTAAAGCCTACCACCGTGTTTACGCCCAACATCTTGGCCGCATGGGCCGTCCGCACCAGTTCTTCGGCCGCCCGCCGATGGACTCCTTCCGGGTCGCCATCGCCCCAGATGTAATCGGGCAAGATGTGCTGATGCCGCCCGTCGATCTTGTCGCAGACGGCCTGGCCGACCAGGTGGGTCGAGATTGCATACAACTTCAAATCATATTTCGCCAATAAATCCAGGATTCCCTGATAATATGCAGGGTCGGTCCGGCGGACATCCGCATGGTCGGGCAACCCCAACTCCACGCCGTCATATCCGAATTCTTTTGCCTTCCGGCAAACTGTTTCGAGGGGAAGATCTCCCCACTGCAATGTATATAATGTAACTGGACGTGCCATATTCTCTGTTTTTTATGCTGTTTCTTCCTTTATTAATCCACCAATTTCACCCATTTGTCGGCGGTATTTCCCGTCGATACGATCGTTTCGACAAAGCGCATGCCGCGCACGCCTTCTTCCGCCGACGGAAAATCCAACGCCTCAGAAGCCGGCTCTTTCCCTTCCAGCACAGCCCGCAAGGCCGTGGCAAAATTCCGGTACAGGTTGGCAAACGCCTCTATGTAACCTTCCGGGTGGCCTGCCGGAATGCGGCTGTTGTAGGCCGATATGCCCGAGACATGGCTCCCGTTCGTGCGGACGATTTCTGCCGGACGATCCGGCCAGCGGAGAATCAACGTGTTCGGTTCTTCCTGCCGCCATTCCAGCCCGCCTTTCTCCCCGAAGACACGTATCTTCAAGCTGTTCTCGCACCCGACGGCAATCTGGCTTGCCATCAAGACACCCCGGGCCCCTCCCTCGTAGCGGATCAGGGCGGCGCCGTCATCGTCGAGCAGGCGGCCGGGCACAAAGGTCTGCAACTCCCCGCAAAGCTCCGTCGCCCGCAGTCCCGTGATGTATTCGGCCAAGTTGAAGGCATGGGTGCCGATGTCGCCCATGCAGCCCGCCTTGCCCGAGCGTTTCGGGTCAACGCGCCAGGCAGCCTGCTTGTTGGTCGCGGCGCAATCGTTGTACAGCCAGCCCTGCGGATATTCCACGTAAATCCGGCGGACCTTGCCCAGATCCCCGTTCAACACGCGGTGGCGGGCTTCCTTCACCATCGGATAGCCCGTGTACGTATGGGTCAGGAGGAAGAGTTTCCCGGTCTCCTTCACCTTGGCGGCAAGCCGCTTCGCCTCGTCCAACGAGAATGTCATCGGCTTGTCAAGGGCCACGTGGAAGCCTTTCTCCAACGCCATCATGGCGGGCGCGAAATGCACGTGGTTGGGAGTCACGATCGAAACGAAGTCCATCCGCTCGCCCCCGGGCAGCAAGGCCTCCTTCTCCAACATCTCCTGCCAGGCGGGGTAAACCCGTCCGGAGGGCAGGCAGAGCGACTCTCCCGTGGCGCGCGAATTTTCAGGATTAGAACTAAAACAACCGCAGACCAACTCGATCTGCCCATCCAAATTGGCGGCCATCCGGTGCACGGCTCCTATGAACGAGCCTTGTCCGCCGCCAATCATTCCCATTCTGATTTTTCTGTTCATGGCAGTATTGATTAAATTTTTCAGGTTAAAGATACGACATATTTCCGCTCCGCATCTCCCTTTAGCATTAATTAAGGAGGAAAGGC
>CAYRFT010000081.1:0-6937 GCA_964423585.1 uncultured Parabacteroides sp.
TCGGAAACTTTGGAGAAATGATTTTCTGCAATATCTTGGGGAAAATAGTGTTTGTTTGTACATTTGCAACTGCAATCTAATCGGACGACTATGGCTGAAGGACTTGTTATAGACAAAGAAGCCGGAAAGGCTGGGAAATATCAGGAGCTGATGCCGCAATTGGAGGCTCTTGTGGGGAATGAAAGCGACGTGATAGCCAATATGGCCAACATTTCGGCGGCTTTGTGGCAGGCCTTTCATTTCTTGTGGGTCGGTTTTTACCGTGTGGCGGACGACGAGCTGGTGCTGGGCCCTTTCATAGGCCCGGTCGCCTGCACGCGAATCCGGTTCGGGCGGGGCGTTTGCGGTTCTGCCTGGAAAGGAGGCAAGACGCTTGTCGTCCCGGATGTCGATCAGTTTCCGGGGCATATCGCCTGCAATCCGGCTTCCCGTTCGGAGATCGTGGTGCCTGTCCGGAATCGTCGGGGAGAGATAAAGGCGGTATTGGACATAGACAGCGACCGGTTGGATGATTTTGACGGAACGGACGTCCTATGCCTGGAGAGGGTGGTTTCGTTTTTGTTCAATTAGGCGGAATTAATAGTACAAAAGTCTGATTCGGGCGGGAGGTTATGTTTTATTAATAGAGAAGATTCTGTTCTATGATGCGGAATAATCTACTTTTACGGGCAACTATAATTCGTGCAGGATACGATGGTTAAAATACTACGATTGATGGGCCGGCTGCTGTTCTTTTTGATGATGGGCAGCTTGAATACGTTATCAGGCCAGACGGTAACTGCTGTGTCGGGTATTGTCAAAGATTCGATCACAGGAATGCCGTTGTCGTATGTCTCGGTATTGTTCAAGAATTCGACGATAGGGGCCATGACGGATGACAACGGCGCTTTTTCGTTGCGGAACGATAAGGGTTATGCGACGTTGGTGGTTTCGTCTATGGGATATAAGGAGAAGGAGATTAGGCTGAGGGCAGGAAAGAACAATGCCAATCTGGCTGTCATGCTATGCCCTGCTTCGTATGAACTGAAAGAAGTGGTGGTAAAGCCGAAGCGGGAGAAATATTCACGGAAAGACAACCCGGCCGTCGAGCTGATCAGGAAGGTGATCGCGCATAAGGCCGAGAACCGGATTGAGGCCAAGGACGAGTACCAGGTGGAGAGTTATGAAAAACTATGCCTTGCATTGGACAATTTCAGCCCGAACTTGAACAGCAAGTTGGGGAAGAAGTTCAGTTTCATCAAGAATTATCTGGATACCTCGGAATTTAACGGGAAGCCGATCCTGACGCTTTCCATACGCGAGACGCTGGCGGATCATTATTACCGGAAGAAGCCCCGTTCCGAGAAGATCATCATAAAGGGAAAGCACATGCAGGGCGTGGATAAAACGCTCGACGAAGGAGGCATCAGTGCCAACCTGGAAGAGATTTTCCAAGGCATCAATATCTTCGACAACAATATCAAAATCCTGTTAAACCGGTTTGTCAGCCCGCTGTCTTCCACGTTGGCGGTATCCTATTACAAATATTACATCATGGACACGCTGGATGTGAGCGGTACGAAATGCGTGGATTTGGCGTTTGTCCCTGTCAATAGCGAGAGCTATGGGTTCACGGGGCGTCTGTACGTGACTCTTGACGGCAACTATGCTTTGAAGAAATTCACTTTGAACGTCCCTTCGCATATCAACCTGAACTTTGTGGACAAGCTCCGAATCGACCAGGAGTTCAAACAAATGCCGGATAGCACCTGGGTCTTGGATACGGAAAACACCTTCATCAATTTCTTTATCGTGGAAGGCACGCAGCAGTTTTACGCCCACCAGTTAAGGAGCTATGACAAGTATTCGTTTGAAGTGGCGAACCGGGATTCTGTCTTTGGCCTGTTGGGGGAGAACCATTTTGCGCCGCGGGCCAACATGCAACCGGATTCTTTTTGGATAAATCATCGTCATGTGCCTTTGAAGGAGAAGGAGAGTGCCTTAGACGAATTGTTGGCGCAGATGCGGAAGGTTCCTGTCTTCAATGTGATTATCAAGACGGCGGAGATTCTTATCTCGGGATATATCCAAACCGGGAGGGACCGGAACACCAGCAAATTCGACTTTGGCCCTATGAATACGACGATCAGCGCGAATGAACTGGAAGGCTTCCGTTTCCGCCTCGGTGGCATGACAACCGCCAATTTGAGCAATCGCTGGTTCGCCGACGGTTATCTGGCTTATGGGATGGACGACCGCAAGCTGAAATACAACGTGACCTTGACGCATAGTTTCAACAGCAAGGAATATCATCCGGGAGAATATCCCCGGAATAATCTTTCGCTGCTTTATGAATATGATGTCTATACGCCGGGCCAGGATTTCTTGTTTACGAGCAAGGATAATATGTTTGTGGCCATTAAGGTCGGAACGCCGGTGACGCACATGCAGTATATTCGGAAGACGATGTTGCAGTACGAAAAGGAATGGCTGAACAATCTGGATATTATGGGCTGGATCCGGCACGAAAACAACGAGGCTGCCGGGACGTTGAGCTATGATTTGATGAATGCGGACGGTTCGCTGACCCATATCCCTGATTTCAACAAGACGGAATTGGGCGTGCAGCTCCGTTTTGCCCCGGGCGAGCGGGCTTACAACGGGCGAGCGGGCCGGGAATCTGTCTTTAACCTGTCGCGGGATGCCCCGATATTCAAGATTTCACACCAGTTCGGCTTTAATGGATTGGGCGGGGATTACCGGTACAACCATACGGAAATAAGTGCCGAGAAGCGTATTTGGCTGTCGTCGTTCGGTCATATCGATGCGAAGATAAAAGCCGGCAAGGTATGGGACAAAGCGCCTTTCCCCTTGCTCATTCTGCCGAATACCAACCAGTCGTTGACGATTCAGCCGGAAGCTTTCAACATGATGAATGCCATGGAGTTTGTGACCGACCAATATGTCTCTTGGTTTATGACCTATTATTTGAAAGGCTGGATTCTGAACCGCATCCCGGGTGTCAGGTGGTTGAGGCTGCGCGAGGTCGTTTCCTTCAGTGGCATTTACGGGAACTTGACAGACAAGAATAATCCGGCAGTGACACCGGGTTTGTTCCAATTGCCGGAAGGAACGATGCCGATGGGCAACCGCCCGTACATGGAAGTCAGTTTTGGCCTGGAAAATATTCTGAAGATCATACGGATTGATTATTATCGCCGGTTGACCTATCTGGATAATCCGGGAATCAAGAAAGGCGGCGTCCGTATCGCGCTGCGCTTCGCATTCTGAAAGATTTCATGCTAATCCGTATCTTTATCTTTGCAACAATCATTGAATATTGACTTTTAAAATAGGAGACATAATCATGAACAAGAAAATGACCCGGGGCGAGTGGCTCAAGACCGCCGCCTCTTCGCTGGCCTCCCTTGCCGCAATGGCCGCGATCCCTTCGTCGGCGTTGAACCTGACGGCATGCAAGGAGGGCGGCAAACCAGCACGTGCGGCCGAAACCGCCGGAAAAGCGTCCACCGTATGGATGACACGCGACATCACACCCGAAGCCCTCGTGAAAATCTACGAGGCGTTGGGGCGCAAGGCCACAGGCAGGGTGGCCGTGAAAATCAGCACCGGCGAACCCGGCGGGCACAACTTCCTGCAGCCCTCGCTCATCAAGGATTTGGTGCAGAAAGTGAAAGGTACCATCGTGGAATGCAACACGGCCTACGAAGGCAGGCGTTTCCGCACCGAAGACCACCTGAAGGCCATCCGCGAGCATGGATTTTTCGACATCGCCGACGTGGACATCATGGATGCGGAGGGCGATATCCAAATCCCGGTGCGCGACAAGCGGCACATCCAGTACGACATCGTGGGCAAGCACTTGAAGAATTACGATTTCATGATCAATCTGGCCCACTTCAAAGGGCATGCCATGGCTGGTTTCGGTGGTGTCATCAAAAACCAGTCCATCGGAGTGGCTTCGACCGCCGGGAAGGCTTACATCCATTCGGGCGGTGCCACGACAGACACCGTGGAGATGTGGAATCACATGGGCGACCAGGATGCTTTCTTGGAATCGATGGCTTCGGCGGCACAGGGCGTGGCGGATGTCTTTGGCGAGAATATCCTTTACATCAACGTCATGAACCGCCTCTCCGTTGATTGCGATTGCGATTCCCACCCGCACGACCCGCAGATGAAGGACATCGGAATCCTGGCCTCCACCGACCCGGTGGCTTTGGACAAGGCCTGCCTCGACTTGGTGTTCAATGCCAAGCCTTCGGAGGGCGACGACAACCGCCCGCTGACGGAACGCATCGAAAGCCGCTCCGGCAAGCATACCGTGGAGTATGCCGCGCAAATCGGGCTGGGCAGCCTGCAATATGAAATAAAGGAACTCTAATACGGATTTGCATTATGGATAATACAAGGAGAAAATTTTTCAAACAGGGACTGGCCGGGGCGTTGTTGTTGGGCGCGTCAGCGGTGCCGTATGCCAAAGGAATGCCGCTGGCTGTTCCGAAAACGCGCAAGTCCGCCAATCCGTTCCAATTGGGGATGGCGGGCTATACATTTGTCAACTTCGACTTGGAAACGACGCTCCGCACGATGCAACGGTTAGATGTCCATTATTTGTGCATCAAGGATTTCCATCTGCCTCTCGACAGCACGGACGAACAGATAAAGGCTTTCCATGACCGGTGTGCCGGATTTGGTGTTTCCGGCTATGCCGTGGGCCCGATTTACATGAGAAGCGAGGCCGAGATCGACCGGGCGTTCGATTATGCCGGGCGCGTCGGGGTGAAGCTCATTGTCGGCGTTCCCGATTACGGGCTTTTGCCTTATGTTGACAGGAAAGTGAAGGAATACGGGTTCCGGTATGCCATCCATCTGCACGGGCCCGATATCGAGACCTATCCGGATGCCACCGACGTGTGGGAACATACGAAAGATTTGGATCCGCGCATCGGCATGTGCCTGGACGTGGGCCATGACTTGCGGAACGGATGCGACCCGGTGGCCGATTTGGAGAAATACCGGACGCGCGTGTTCGACATGCACATCAAGGACGTGACGGATTCGACCAAAGAGGGGCGCGGCATCGAGCTGGGGCGCGGAAAGATCGACTTCCCCGCCTTGATCCGGATGATGAGGAAAGTGAATTACACGGGCATGTGCAGCTTGGAATACGAGAAGGACATGAAAGATCCTTTCCTCGGAATCGCCGAGTCGATAGGCTATTTTAAGGCTGCAAGCGAATTGATTTGACAGGACGGCATGAAAAAGGAGTTATACGCGGGAGGCTTGTCGTTGTTGTTGACGGCTTGCGGAGGGATAAATTATGTGGGTATCGAAACCCGCAATCCGGGCGAGGTCACTTTCCCCCGGGATGTCAGGAAAGTCTTGATGGTGAATAACGCGGCGGCGCAGCCCGAGAAGTCGGGCTATGCTTATACGTTGTTGGGCGTTGTCCAGGACACGGCGCGGGCCAGGGCCGACAGCGCGTTGTTCGACCTGTGCGCCGCCTGCGGGACATCTATCTTGGATGCCGGCTATTTCGACGACGTTCTCCTTTTTCATGACCCTTTGCGCGAGCCGGAAAGCGACTTTATGGCCGATCGGAAGCTGACCCGCGACGAGGTGGCGTCTTTGTGCCATTCGAACGGTACGGACGCCGTCCTCTCGTTGGACAAGATGCTCTTCGCGATGAAGCGTGAAGACGTGAATATCGGCCCCGGATACTTGGGCGGGACCATCACCGTGAAGATGCAGGGCATGATGCGTGCTTATTTGCCCGACCTCGACAATGCCTTGGCGACGGTGCTGATAGAAGATTCGGTCGAATTCCAGCAGGCCGCCGAGGATTTGCGGATGCTGGACTATTATCTGCCGACAGCCGACGAGGCGTTGCGCATAGCCGCTTCGGCATTGGGTGAGAAGGTGTCGGGCTATTTCGTCCCGCATTGGAGCGAAGAGACGCGCTGGTATTACAACAATGCCGGTTCCCAGTGGAGGGAAGCCGCCGCCTTCGTCTCCTCCGGCAAATGGGAAGAGGCCGAGAAGATCTGGAAGCGTTTGTACGAGGCGACTTCCTCAAAGGCGCGGCGGGCCAGACTGGCATCCAACATCGCGCTCTGCCACGAGATGCAGAGCCGGTTGGAGCAGGCGCATGAGTGGGCGCAAAGGTCGTATGAGCTGTTTTTGGAATCCGAAGGCGGAAAAAGCCGGAATGCCGGGCAACTGGACGCTTATGCGGGGGTGCTGAAGGAACGGATCCGGGCAAATGAGAAACTAAACGGCCAGATTGACGGCAGGTGATCCGTTTTATTGCTACTTTTGCCGGTTCAAACGATGAAATAAAGAAAGGATTACGATTATGGCAGCAAGTCCGTCGCAAGTGCAAGCGGTTTTGGAATCATTCCTGACTTCGGCCATCCAAAAAATGACGGGAGATGCCGGGCCCGGCCAAATCAGCGATATTTATCTCCAGGCTGATCCGGAAAGTGGCGAATTGCAGGTGTATGACGAAGGGGAGAATTTGGTTGACAAGACCATTATTTTCGACTGGGTGAACAATTCGGAAGGGGAGGAGGCATTTAATAAGCGGGTTGTCGCGGCGGTGAAGCAGGCATTGTCGGCCTTGGCCGCCAGGAAGGTGTTTGAGAATCCGCATTTCGTCAAACCCTTTTCAATCAGTCTGACCGACGAATCGTTCGTCGTCATTGAGGAACTGCTGTTCCTCGGCGATGAAACCTTGCGCCTCGACGACCCGATCCTGAAGGATTTGGATGCGGAGTTGGATGATTTTTTTGCCAAACTTCTTTCAGATGTCAAATAGAGTTTATATTTTTGCGGCGGTTTGAAAAAATCAGTGCCGGAATGGCTCAGTTGGTAGAGCAACGCATTCGTAATGCGTGGGTCGCCGGTTCGAGTCCGGCTTTCGGCTCAGGAAAAG
>CAYRFT010000082.1:0-6931 GCA_964423585.1 uncultured Parabacteroides sp.
TCCTGCAAATGCTGGATGGCCCTTTCCACGATGGTATCCACGCCCCGCGCCAAGTCGTCTTCCGTTATTTCCACGCAGATGTCCGGTTCGATGCCGAATTCAGTCAGGTTTTTGTCGGGGTCGAGCATGGGGCAGGCCGAGAAACGCACTTGCCAGCCATTCGGGAGCTCGGAATTGAAAGGCAGACCGCTTCCTCCGCCCGTCTTGTCGCCCATGACGGTCACATGAGAAAAGATCCGCATGGTCTGCACAAAATCATTGGCGGCACTATAACAATGACGGTTGGTCAGCACAACCACGGGGCGCAGCCAGCAGCTATAGGAGGTCGGATCCAGATAAACGGGATAGGGCTTGGAAAAATCCTGATGCCCCTTGCCTGTCTTGTGCCGGATATAACCTTTCAGGACTTTCTCCCGGGTGAATCGCGACGCGAGCCGGTCCGAATAGGTAAGCGTCCCGCCGCCATTGTCGCGCACGTCGATAATCAAGGCCTTGCAGTCCTTGAAATGATAGAGCACATATTCGAGATTGGTCTCGCTGATGCCGCTTGAAAAGCTGGGGTAACGGATATAGCCGATTTGGTCGTCGTGGAGTTTCCTGTACTTCAGTCCTCCGGCTATTTTATAGTCTTTCCCCAGATAAAGATCATTCAGGTCTTCGTAGAAATTGGGCGGATAATCTTCATACCAGTCCCAATACCGGGCGACATCGAAGTTGGAGTACAGGTTGGTATGCCCGTCTTTCAACTCATCCAGCATCTCTCCCATCAGGTCGAACAAGGCGAACTGGTTCATCGTGTCCGTCAGTTGGGCTGAATAGCGGTCATGAACTTCATCCCAATCCACTTGCTTGTAATCAAAGAAGCAATAATTCTCGTCGAGTATCTTCCACAAGGCTTCGAAGTTCGTCCGCGCATCCGCGGTGTACTCGTCGGTATCCTGGCAGGAGGCAAGGAAAAACGCGCCCAGCAAACTTAACATCCACCACCCCTGTTTCATCTTAATAATATACGCTGTTATGTTTTGACTCTTGTTGCATCTTCCGCCCGTAAAAAGAAATGAATTCCCTCACGAAGCCGATGACGAAGGAATGCGACACGATATGGCTCTGAATCCGGTTGACATCCAAATAATACAGGCTGTTCAAATAACCGGCCCGGAAGGTGAACTTGCCGACGGGGAAATCGATTGCCACATAGTTCTTCATGGCCTGCTTGTTGTGGAAAGAGGAAAACGAAACGATTCCCGACGTATTCCCGCGGTCGAATATTTCGTAATAGGATTGCCCGTAATGAGGGGAAAAGAGAATCCCCATGAAAGGGACCTCCGCCTGATACCGAAGCGTGAGCGGATAATTACGTATCCGGAAATTATAGATGGCCTGGGCCGACAGGTTCAGATCAAGGTCTGCCTTGGCCGAAGCCGGATTGTTGCCGGAACGTATGCAATAGACAAATCCGCCCATGGCATGGACAGACGCGCCTGCCAGCAATTTCAAAGCCGGAACGGGCTTGAAGTGGTAATGATACCCTAACGTATAATCCAAAAATCCGCCGAATACATCTGTCGTGCCTGCCCCGTTTTGGGCTGTGGCTATATCCGCGCTGAAAATCTGTTGCCGCGAAACGCGATGGCCTGCCAGGCGGGTCATCTTCATCCGTTCGTTCAGGACGCGAACGCCCCATCCGGTGTAAGGTATCCGGCTTCCGGGTGTCAGATAAGTATCCATCAGGTCATAGCCGCCGATACCTACGAGAGTCGCCGCGTTGACAGGCTCCTGCTTCTCTTCTTCCTGCGGGAATGCCGGACAAGAAAAGATCAGCAACGACAGGAAGGCAAGGATTTTACGCATCATCATCTTCTTTGAATAACTTCATCTGTCCCATGATTTCATCCCGCACATCTTCCGGATTGTCCGGGGCTTCGGAGGAAGCCGGTTCCGGTCCGGAAGGCTCTTCTTGTTCCGTTTCCGCCGGCATATCGGGATACCGGAGCGGTTCCAGTTCCTTGATCGTCTCTACCTGGCGGGTCGTGAGCCGTTTCCCTTTGGCCTTGACTCCTTTGGCTGCGACAAATCCGTCCGCTTCGACGACGAGCGGTTCCCGGGAACTGTCAATACCGCCAAAAATGATTTCAAGGCGCGGATAAAATTCATCCGTCAGCAGGTAAATGCTGTTCTTCGGATTGTCGCCCAACAAATTCCTCCGGTTTCCGGCTTCCAGGTAGAAGCGTTTCAGGTAAGGCGCTTTATATTCGGCCTCGTAATAAGCCGCCGTCCATATTTTGGTCTGCCGGAATTTCTCGATGACAAGAATGTCGCTTTCGTAGTGATTGCTCAAATCGAAGTTGGTCGTATAATATTCTCCATTACGGCGAATCACCAGAATCTGGTCCCCGCTTTGGAACTCGCCCAATTCCTTCCCTCTCCCGTCATAATTAAGCCGCAGCACATCCCGGTCGAACCAAACCATTCGTCCGCCTAACGTGGAGCTTCCCCGTTGCCTCAACACGACTTTGTGGATTTCGGCTTTTGTCAGCATATTCCCGATCGAACCGCGGCCTTTAATGGCAACGGTGCTGAAGTCTTTTTCAAACATCAGCAGCTTTTGGCGCAGCTTGGGCTTGAGGATCACCTTGACCGTTTCCGCTTCCCCGTTCGCATTGGCACTGAAATATAAGATGCGCGAGCCTTCCGCGCCTTTGGTCAGGTCGTATTCCCGGTCGCGTGTAATGCCCCCGATGGCAAACCGTTTAATGAAGTTGGCACCCATCTTCCCGTCGCGATAAATCACGTTGTAGATGGTCCGGCTGTCATTGCGGTTGAATACATTCAGATAGATGATGTCCTTCCCCACAAACATCTTTTCAGAAACCTTGACTATCTTATAAACGCCGGAACGGTAGAAAATGATAATATCGTCGATGTCCGAGCAGTTGCATACAAATTCATCTTTCTTCAGGGAAGTGCCGATAAACCCTTCCGCCCGGTTGATATACAGTTTCTCGTTGGCTTCCGCCACTTTGGTCGCCTGGATGGTGTCGAAGTTGCGTATTTCCGTCAGGCGGGGATACTGCTTGCCATATTTTTCCTTCAGCATCCGGAACCATTGGATCGTATAATCCACGATGTGGGCCAGATGATTTTGGATGCGGGCGATATCGGCCTGGATTTGCAGGATCTGCTCCTCGCATTTCTTCGCATTGAATTTCAGGATGCGGGCCATCTTGATTTCCATCAGCTTCAATAAATCATCCCGAGTTACCTCGCGGATGAAGTCGGGCTTGAAAGGCACCAGGCGCATGTCCACATGGGCGACGGCTTCATCCATGGATGCCGCTTGCTCAAATTCTTTGTCCTTATAGATCCGCTCCTCGATGAATATCTTCTCCAAGGAGGCAAAGAACAGCGTTTCTTCCAATTCTCCTTTTTCTATTTCCAGCTCTTTCCGCAGCAATGCCAGCGTATTATCCGCCGAGTGCTTCAAGATGTCGCTTACGGTCAGGAAATGCGGTTTCTCGTCTTTGATGACACAGCAGTTGGGAGAGATGCTGATTTCACAGTCGGTGAAAGCGTACAGGGCATCGATCGTCTTGTCGGATGACACGCCGGGAGCCAGATGCACCAGGATTTCCACGTTCTTGGCCGTGTTGTCATCCACCTTCTTGATCTTGATCTTGCCTTTATCGTTCGCTTTCAAGATCGATTCGATGAGGGAGGAGGTCGTCCTTCCATAAGGAATTTCAGAGATGACCAGCGTCTTGTTGTCCTGCTTGCTGATCTTGGCCCGGACTTTGACAGAGCCGCCCCGCTCCCCATCGTTGTATTTGCTGACATCGAGGTATCCGCCTGTCTGGAAATCCGGATACAAGGCAAATTCCTCTCCTTTCAGATACGAAACGGAGGCATCCAGCAGCTCGTTGAAATTATGCGGAAGGATTTTGGACGAAAGCCCCACGGCAATTCCTTCCACCCCTTGCGCCAACAACAAAGGGAATTTGACCGGAAGGGTCACCGGTTCGCGGTTGCGGCCGTCATACGAGGCCTGCCATCGGGTCGTTTTCGGATTGAACACGGTTTCCAAGGCGAACTTGGAAAGACGGGCTTCGATATAACGGGGAGCCGCCGCACCGTCGCCTGTCAAGATATTGCCCCAGTTCCCCTGGCAGTCGATCAGCAAGTCTTTCTGCCCCAATTGGACCAACGCATCCCCGATGGAGGCGTCGCCGTGTGGATGGAACTGCATGGTATGGCCCACGATATTGGCCACCTTGTTATAACGCCCGTCGTCCAGCCGTTTCATGGAATGCAGGATACGGCGCTGCACGGGTTTCAGGCCGTCGTTGATATGAGGCACGGCACGTTCCAGAATCACATACGAGGCATAGTCGAGGAACCAGCTTTGGTACATGCCGGAGAGGTGGTGCGTGATTCGATCTGATGATTTATCCGGTATTTTATATTCGGAATGTCCTTCGCCGTCCCCGTTCCCTTCATTTTCCGGAGACGACATCCCTTGGATTTCGTCTTTGCCCGGCTCGTCTTGTTCGGACATGTCTTTTCTATCGATATCTTCAGGTCTCATATCTGTATGCTGGCTTTCCTTTCAATCTGCCTTTTGGCAAACCGGCTGTAAATATACGAAATAATTCAAGGCTTTCGGCCGCATCGGGTGCTAAAATAGTTTTCAGGATGCAACCGGGACGGATTCCGGACCCGTGCAGGAGTTGTCAGGGGACAGGGTCGTAGCCGCTTCCTCCCCACGGATGGCAACGCGCAATGCGCCTGACCGCCAGATAAAGGCCTTTGAACGGGCCGTGCTTCTTTAAGGCCTGGACGGCATATTCCGAGCAGCTCGGCGTGTAACGGCAAGAGGGCGGGACCAGCGGGGAAATGCAGTACTTGTAAAAGTATATGGGCATGAGCAGCAAGCCCGTCAGAAACTTCTTCATCGGATTTTCTCTCCTAACAGGCGGATGGCCTTCTCCATGGCTTTCCCCATGGCCTCGTGGGAAGCAAGTTCTTTTTCCAGGAAGATGAAGGCGACGACCAGATACTTGCCTGTCGCCTGCACTGCCTCGAAAAGGGCTTGCTTGCGGGTGCGGTAGCATTCGCGTATCTGGCGTTTGACGGCATTCCGTTTGACGGCCCTTTTGAATTTCTTTTTCGAGACGCTGACCAAGATGGAGGCAGGCACGCCCCGCTGTTCTTCCCTCACCGCATAGACGACGTGCAAAGGATAAGCGACGAACGAAAGGCCTTCCGCGAAAAGGAAGTCAATGTCGCGTTTCCTCGACAGGCGTTCGGCTTTCGGCAAGGTGTACTTGCGGTCTGACATCAATTGGTCCCTGATACTTTCTCCAAATACTGTTCCAGGGCGGCCGTCATGGAAGGGGCTTCCGGCGTCGGAGCTTCCACGTCCAGGCGCAGCCCGGCTTCCTTCACCGCCTTGGCCGTCTTGGGACCGAAGCACCCGATGCGGATGTCTTTCTGGTTGAAATCGGGGAAATTCTTCAACAGGGAAGATATTCCGGCCGGGCTGAAGAACACGAGCATGTCGTAATCGAAACTTTCGTCCGCCTTGAAATCGTTGCTCACCGTGCGGTACATGACGGCTTCCGTGAAATCGATCTTCTTGGCTTCGAGCTTCAATTTCAAGTCGTCCTTATGGACATCCGAGACCGGGACCAGATACCGCTCCTTCGCATGCTTGGTGATGATGGGGAGCAGATCGTCCAGCTTCCCGCTTTCGCCGTAAAATATCTTGCGCTTGCGATAGACGATGTATTTCTGCAAATACACGGCGATCGATTCCGAGATGCAGAAATATTTCATGGTTTCGGGAATGGTGATGCGCAGCTCCTCGCACAAGCGGAAGAAGTGGTCGATGCTTGTCCGCGCCGTGAACACCACGGCCGTATAGTCTAAAATGGATATCCGTTGCTTTCTGAACTCCCTTGTGGTCAAAGGCTCCACCTTGATGAACGGGCGGAATTCGATCTCCACTCCATATTTCTCGGCGAGGTCAAAGTAGGGAGACTTCTCTGATGCCGGCTTGGGTTGTGATACTAACAGTTTCTTGATATTTAATGCCATAAAGCACTTTTCCCGATAAAGTTATACAAAAAAACGAATCCCTTGTATGCTATCAAAAGGGGCAAAATTTCATGACCGCAAAGGTATAAACTTAAATAGAATATATCGAACTTTTTTATGCAAAATAAACGAGCCGACTTGCAAATTATTGCAAAACGGAACAGCACGTAGAGGCCCGCGAACAAGCAGGCAAGCCATACATGGTGCTCCCGGAAGAAGCTCATGCCGAGGACCGGGACGTACAGGGCGATGCCCCACACGCTGACGAGCGAATTGTACAGGACTTCCCACTGCCGGTACGTCTCCCGGCTGCCGAAGGTGTAGATCAGCCAGCCATAGACGGCGCGGCGCACCAGGTAATAGGAGAGGACGGACAAGAAGGTAAACGCCAGCACGGGCAGCAGGTATTCCTTGCCGAGGCTGTCCAAGAGGCCCTGGTAGTAAACCTCCTGCGTGACGGCCATCGAGGAAAGGGCGAGGGCCTGGAATGTCAGGTAGAAAAACAACGGCCTGCTGTAATAGACCGACAGGCCCGCGTTGCCGGAAGCATTGCCCCCGAGGTTCCGGAATATCTTGGCAAACGACCTGACATGGATGCGCGCATGGAGGGCGAACAGGAAAAACAGGACGAACAGGATGGAGAACCATACGTCTTCTATCACCTGCCCGCTCCACAACCGGATGCCTACATACCCCTCAAACATGCTCGTTCCATTAAGTAAGTCGGGTGCAAAGGTACGCTTTCCATTCGTTCCCCGGAAGGAATCCCGCCCTTTTCTCCCTCCCCGCCATTGAACAGGCGGCCCTTATTGCGCGTCTTTTTCCTTGCTTTTCTTGG
>CAYRFT010000083.1:0-6931 GCA_964423585.1 uncultured Parabacteroides sp.
CCCAAGAAAAGCCTTTTCCACCTTTGCTGAGACTTCAGCAACCCAAGAAAAGCCTTTTCTGGCGTTCCTTCACCCCACGCTTCCCTCCAACGAGATGCTCAACAGCTTCTGCGCCTCGACGGCAAACTCCATCGGGAGCTTGTTCATGACCTCGCGGGCGTAGCCGTTGACGATCAGCCCCACGGCCTCTTCGACCGGGATTCCGCGCTGCCTGCAATAGAAAAGCTGCTCTTCGCTGATCTTGCTCGTCGTCGCCTCGTGCTCCACCACCGCCGTCTCGTTCTGGATGTCCGCGTAGGGGAACGTGTGCGCCCCGCAAGCCGGCCCCAGCAGCAGGCTGTCGCACTGGCTGTGGTTGCGCGCGCCCTCCGCCAGCGGGGAAATCTTCACCAACCCCCTGTAGCTGTTCTGGCTGTGGCCTGCCGATATGCCTTTCGAGACAATCGTGCTCCGGGTATCCTTTCCGATGTGTATCATCTTCGTCCCTGTATCGGCCTGCTGGTAATTGTTCGTCACCGCCACCGAGTAAAACTCGCCCGCCGAGTGGTCTCCTGCCAGGATGCAGCCCGGATACTTCCACGTGATGGCCGAGCCCGTCTCCACCTGCGTCCACGAGATCTTGCTGTAGTCTCCCTTGCACAGGCCCCGCTTCGTCACGAAGTTGTAGATGCCACCCTTGCCGTCCTTGTCGCCCGGGTACCAGTTCTGCACGGTGGAATATTTCACTTCGGCATGGTCGTGGGCCACGATCTCGACGATGGCGGCATGCAACTGGTTCTCGTCGCGCCTCGGGGCGGTGCATCCCTCGAGGTAGCTGACGTAAGACTCGTCGTCGGCCACGATCAGGGTCCGCTCGAACTGTCCGGTGTTGGCGGCATTGATGCGGAAATACGTGCTCAGTTCCATCGGGCAGCGCATCCCTTTCGGGATATACACGAAAGAGCCGTCGGAGAAGACAGCCGAGTTGAGGGCGGCGAAGAAGTTGTCGCGGTAGCCCACGACGCTTCCGAGGTACTTCTCCACCAGGTCCGGGTGGTCCCGCACCGCCTCGCTGATAGAGCAGAAGATGATGCCCTTCTCCGCGAGGGTCTCCTTGAACGTCGTCTTGACGGAGACGCTGTCCATGACGGCATCGACGGCCATTCCCCCCAATATCTTCCGTTCCTCCAAGGGAATCCCCAGCTTGTCGAAGGTCTTCAGCAGCTCGGGGTCGATCTCGTCCGGTTTTTCCGGCTTCTTTTTCCCGGCGGGGGCCGCGTAGTAGATGATATCCTGAAAATCGACGGGCGGGATTTCCAGCAAGGCCCAATGCGGCATTTCCAGCGTCTGCCAGTAGCGGAACGCCCGCAGGCGGAAGTCGAGCAGCCACGCCGGCTCCCTTTTCTTGGCGGAAATGATCCGTACCGTCTCCTCGTCCAGCCCCCGGTGGATCACATCCGTATTTATGTCCGTGACGAACCCGTATTTGTATTCCCCGTTCGTCACTTCGTTCAACACGCTATTCGAATCTTGCATACATTCATCCTATTGTGTAAGAAAAAACATTCAATCATTCGTGCCGAACAGGTTGGCGGGGACGACAGCCGGGACAATCCGCTTGACGGGACCGTAAAAGCGCGACTCCGCCTTCTGTTCCTTCGGTATCAGAAGCGACCCCCGGTCGATGTATTCCACCACATTGATCGTGAGGCTCAGGAAAAACATCATGAACAGGAAGCCGAACAGGCCTCCCGCCAAATGGTTCAGCAGGCCCAAGGGAGTCACCCCCACCACTCTGCTCACCAAGTCTCCCGCCAGCGTCAGCACGCCTACGATCAGCAGGAACCCGAGCAGGTAGCTCAGTGCCGTTACCCCGAACTCGTGAAACCAGCCGAGCGCGAGGATATACCCGCGCAGCCGGTCCGCCACCCACGCGCAGCAGAAGATGGCAACCACCAAGGCCATAAGCGAAACAACCTGTTTGATGGCACCATCAAACAGGCCTTTCACAAAACCGAATCCGGCCAGACACGCCAGGATCACGTCCAACCAGTTCATCGGGATTACAATGTCTTTTTGATTTCTTTTTCCTCGTAAGCCTCGATCATGTCTCCAATCTGGATATCGTTGAAGTTGGTGATATTCAAACCGCAGTCTTGACCGGCCAGGACTTCCTTCGCATCATCTTTGAAGCGCTTCAAAGAACCCAGTTCTCCCGTGTAAATGACGATGCCGTCGCGAATCAAACGGATCTTGTTGCTCCGTTTGATCTTTCCTTCCTTCACCAAGCATCCGGCAACCGACCCCACCTTGGAGATCTTGAATACCTGCTGGACTTCCACATCGGCGGTGACCTCTTCACGGATTTCCGGCGAGAGCATTCCTTCCATCGCGCTCTTCACCTCGTTGATCGCGTCATAGATAATCGAATACAGGCGTATTTCGACGCCTTCCCTCTCGGCGCTCCGGCGTGCCAACAGCGACGGACGCACTTGGAAGCCGATGATGATGGCATTCGAGGCCGCCGCCAGGACCACATCTGATTCGGAAATCTGCCCGACGGCCTTGTGGATCACGTTCACCTGTATCTCTTCCGTTGACAAGCGGATCAACGAATCGGACAAGGCCTCCACCGACCCGTCCACGTCGCCCTTGACGATGATATTCAATTCTTGGAAGTTCCCCACCGCGATACGGCGGCCGATATCGTCCAAGGTAAGCATCTTCTGGGTGCGCAGGCCCAGTTCGCGTTGCAACTGCCCGCGCCGGTTGGCTATTTCACGGGCTTCCTGGTCCGTTTCCAGCACATGGAACGTGTCTCCCGCCTGTGGAGCCCCGTTCAGGCCCAATATCAATACCGGTTCGGAAGGTCCCGCTTCCTGCACCCGCTGGTTGCGCTCGTTGAACATCGCTTTTACATGGCCGTAATGCGTTCCTGCCAAGACGATGTCCCCCGCCTTCAACGTGCCATTCTCTACCAACACCGTGGCAACGTATCCGCGCCCCTTGTCCAAAGAAGATTCGATGATGGAACCGATCGCGCGGTGCTTCGGATTAGCCTTCAAATCCAGCAAGTCGGCTTCCAGCAAGACCTTTTCCAGCAAATCCCCCACGCCTGTGCCTTTCTTGGCGGAGATTTCCTGGCATTGGTATTTGCCGCCCCAGTCCTCCACCAAGTAATTCATGTTGGCAAGCTCTTCCTTGATTTTGTCCGGGTTTGCATGAGGCTTGTCAATCTTGTTAATGGCAAATACGATGGGCACACCGGCGGCTGAGGCATGGTTGATCGCTTCTACCGTCTGGGGCATCACATTGTCGTCGGCCGCCACGATGATGATGGCTATGTCTGTAACTTTCGCACCGCGGGCGCGCATGGCCGTGAAGGCTTCGTGTCCCGGCGTATCCAAGAAAGTAATCCGGCGGCCGTTCGGCAATTTCACGTTATAAGCGCCGATATGCTGGGTGATGCCTCCGGCTTCCCCGGCAATCACGTTCGCGTTACGGATATTATCCAGCAACGAAGTCTTGCCATGGTCAACGTGCCCCATCACCGTTACGATCGGCGGGCGCGGAATCCAATCTTCCTCGTTGTCTTCCATATCTTCGTCCGCCTTGATTGCCTCGATGACATCCGCGCTTACATATTCCGTCTTAAAGCCGAACTCGTCGGCGACGATATTAATCGTTTCCGCATCCAAACGCTGGTTGATGGACACCATGATGCCGATGCTCATGCAAGTCGCTATGACTTTCGTGACCGGGACATCCATCATGTTGGCCAAATCGTTTGCCGTGACAAATTCGGTCAATTTCAAGATTTTGCTTTCCATCTCCTCCTGCTCCATCAGCTCATGCTCGCGCTTCTGGAAAGCATCCCGCTTGTCGCGGCGATATTTGGCGCCCTTGTTGCTTTTGCTCGCCTTGTTCGTCAGCCGAGCCAAAGTCTCTTTAATCTGTTTCTGAACATCCTCTTCATTGATTTCGGCCTTCACCGGTTTCTTCAGCCTCGGCTTGCGGTCTTTCCGGCTATTCGCGCCCTGTCGATAATTGTTGCCGCCTCCATTGGCCACTACCTTGGCGATGTCCACGCGATCTTGCTTGATGCGTTTACGTTTTTTCCTGCCGTCGCCCTCTTCTCCGGGAGCCATGTCGGCTTTGGAAAAGCCTCCTGGCTGATTGTTTTGTTCTCTTTTGAAATTAGGCTGCCCGGGACGGCCATATCCTTGTTTCTCGTCCCGTTCTTTCCGCTTTTCTTCCTTCGACTTCTTTTTCGGACGAGTTGACTGGTTCAGCGCGTCCAAATCGATTTTCCCCGTGACTTTTATGTTCGATTCGATTTTGGGGGCGCTCAGCCGGAACAATTCGCCTTCCTTTTTTTCGGCCGGTGCCGTCGAGGAATCCGCTTCCGACGGCTGTTTTTGTTCCTCTTCTTGCGGGGCGGCCGTTTCCGGGAGCTTCTCTTCGACTGTCCCCTTGTCCGCGATATTGGTTTTTCCCTCTTCGTCCTGCCGTTCCTCTTTTTCCATTTCTGCGGACGGCCCGGCTTTTTCCTCTTGCCGGACGGGAGGCTCAGGAGCTTTCTCAACCGGGGCTGCGGCGGGAACGGCCTTGGGAGTTATCTCCTCCTTCTTTCCCGATTCCAAATTGATGCGGCCTTTCGTCACAATCTTCGGGCGGAATTCCACCGGGACCTCTGTCTTTATTTCCTGGGGCTGTTCTTCTTTCGCGGCGGCGTCCGTGCTTTTCTTGTTGGCATGCGGGGTCTCGCGCTTGTAAGCCTCCGCCTCGGGCAGGTTCTTCCCGAACGCCTTTACGAGCAAAGCATACTGCTCGTCGTTCAACCGCGTATTCGGATTTGATTCAACCTCCGGATAGCCTTTCTTGTGCAGGAGCTCAACAACCGTGTTCAGCCCCACATTCATTTTTTTCAATACTTGTTGCAATCTTATAGGCATACCAAACTTTGTCGTAACGCTTAACCATTAATTTCATCATCCTCAAATTCGGCCGCCAAGATTGACAGCACGTCATCCACCGTCGATTCTTCCAGGTCGGACCGCTCGATTAATTCCTCCCTCGGTATCGCCAATACGCTCTTCGCCGTATAGCAGCCGATGTTCTTCAGGGCATCGATCACCCACTCGTCTATTTCATCGGCAAATTCCTCCAGGTAAATATCTTCTTCGTCGGTCCCGTCAATGTCGCGGAACACATCGATTGTATATCCCGTCAGCATGGAGGCCAGCTTGATGTTCAAACCGCTCTTGCCGATGGCCAGCGACACTTCTTCCGGGCGCAGATAGACTTCGGCTCGCTTTTCCTCTTCGTTGACATGGATGGAAGATATCTTGGCAGGGCTCAACGACCGCTGGATGAACAAGGATATGTTGGACGTATAATTGATCACGTCGATGTTCTCGTTCCTCAATTCCCGCACGATGCCGTGGATGCGCGACCCCTTCATCCCCACGCAGGCCCCTACCGGGTCGATGCGGTCGTCATACGATTCGACGGCCACCTTCGCGCGTTCTCCCGGGATCCGGGCGATTGCCTTGATGGTGATCAAACCGTCATTGATTTCCGGGACCTCCAGTTCAAACAGGCGTTGCATGAACTGGTTGTCGGTGCGGGAAAGGATGATTTTCGGATTGTTGTTCAGGTTTTCCACGCTCTGCACGATGGCGCGCGCCGTGTCCCCTTTCCGATAGAAATCGCTCGGTATCTGTTCCGTCTTCGGCATTAGCAGTTCGTTCCCCTCGTCGTCGAGCAGCAACATTTCTTTCTTCCATACCTGGTACACGTCTGCCGAGACGATGGTGCCGATTTTTTCCTTGTACTTGGCGTAGAGGCTGTCTTTCTGCAATTCCATGATTTTGGCAGCCAGCGTCTGGCGGATATTCAAGATGGTGCGGCGCCCGAAGTCGGAAAAGTGGACCTCGTCTGTGATTTCCTCGCCCACCTCGTAGGTGGCATCGATCCGGCGGGCATCCGTCAATGCGATCTCCATGTTCGGATCTTTCAGCTCGCCGTCTTCCACGACCTTGCGGTTCCTCCATATTTCAAAATCACCTTTTTCCGGATTGATGATGACATCGTAGTTCTCGTCCGTCCCGGACATTTTTGCAATCACGTTGCGGAAGGTCTCTTCCAACACGCTGATCATCGTCTCCTTGTCTATATTCTTCAACTCCTTGAACTCCGCAAGGATGTCAATCATGCTGACTGTTCCCACTTTTTTGGCCATATTACTTGAATCTAATTAAATATTTTGTGTATTTTATCTCATTATATGTATAGGGCTGGTCTTCCCCGACGGCGACCTTGCGTTTCGCCCCTTCCGGCTTGACCTGTTTTTCGACCGTCAGGACGATCCCGTTCTCGTCGGCCGATTTCAGCACGCCTGCCAGCTTCTTCCCCGCCTTCAGCCATACCTCCACTTCGTTCCCTATGTTCTTTTTGTATTGGCGGGGCACTTTGAAGGGGGAGGTGAGCCCGGCGGAACCGACTTCCAGTTCAAAGTCTTCCGCGTCGCGGTCCAGATGCCCTTCCAAGTACCGGCTCAGCGCGGCGCAATCGTCGATGGATACCGGCCCGTCGTTGTCTATTTCCACCACGATGACGTTCCCCGGCCGCACCTCCACGTCCACCAGGTAATTGGAAGAGGAGGCCAGCTTCTCTTCTGCCAGTTTTACTATCAGTTCCTTGTCTATCATGTTTCGCTTCTTATATTCATTGTTTCAACCTTCCGGGCTCTCGAAAACCGTCCGCGAACGTCCGTCCTTCCCGTTTTCCGGCATGTATGAAATGGTCAAGACAAAAAGAGGAGACCGTCCGTCCCCTCATCCTCAACCTCAACCGCTGCAAATTTACAAAAAAACAGTTATTTTCAAAAAAGTAACCGATATTTCCTGCAAAAGCGATGCCTATATGGGCTTGAGACAGCGGGACGGGG
>CAYRFT010000084.1:0-6872 GCA_964423585.1 uncultured Parabacteroides sp.
TGAAGAAAGCGCGGTATTTCATGGTTTGCAGGGAACTGCCCGCGCATACCGTCCACGAGCTGACCCCGCAGGGAGTGCGCGGCCTGCTGGTTCCCAAGAAAGTGAAAGCGGAAGAGGAACGCCAGTTGCAGTTAGCTTTTTGAAGACCCATGACCGTATTTTTGTTCGACAATACGTTTGAAGGCTTGTTGACTTCCGTGTTCGATGCCTACGCCGGCCGCCTGTTTCCCGACCGTTTGGTGCGTGGGGGAGAAGTCCTCCCGCTGTTTTGCGAAGAGACCTACACGGTGGTGAGCGATCCGGCAAAATCCGGGCGCGTGTGGAGAGGTTTGCAGAAGAAGCTGTCGGCAGGTGCCATGTGTTGCCTGGCGCAATGCTGGCTGGCGGAAGAGGCGGAAACGCCTGACTTGCTTTTCCGCTATATCCGCAAGGCACTCGACTCGCCGCGTCCCATCGAAACCAACTTCGCCGACCCGGACGTGCTGCAATTCTCGCACATGTGGAAGCGCGTGGATGCCGAACGCCACCGCCTGTTGCAGTTCATACGCTTCCAAAAAGCGGCGGACGGGACCTATTTCGCCGCCGTGGAGCCGGAAAAGAACGTGCTGCCCTTGATTACGGCGCACTTTAAGGATCGCTTCGGCGGGCAACGCTGGCTGATTTATGACGTGGGGCGGGCTTACGGTTTCTATTACGATTTGCACGAAGTGCGCCATGTCACTTTCCGGGAAGATGACCGCGCTTCCCACCTGGTGACCGGCAAATTGGATGCAACCCTGATGGATAAAGACGAGATATTGTTCCGGCAGTTGTGGAGGACCTATTTCAAGGCGATCTGCATAAAGGAACGCCTGAATCCGCGCAAGCATAAAAAAGACATGCCCGTGCGCTATTGGAAATATCTGACGGAGAAGCAGGACCCGGAATAATGGCCGCCGTACTGCGCGGGTTCTCATGTCAAAAGGTAGTGTCGCTTTTCCTTTTTTGCGTATATTTGCGTCCGTATGCTTGTTTCGTGTTTGCAATACTCATGGCAATATCAAGTTTGAATTCTATAAACTAAAGACGATTATGAAAGTAAAATGTTTTTTCCAAATCGGGACAGTCTCCGTTGCCATGTTCCTTTTGGGCTGCGGGCAAAACGGAGAGCGGAGAGTCCCAAGTACGGTTACCGTTTCGGGAACAGGCACTGTCTATGTCGCACCGGATATGGTGTACCTTGCCGTTTCGATGGATAAAACCGAAAGTACGACGCACTTGGCACAGGAGGCTGTCGGCAAGATGACGGAGCAGGTCGTGGCGATCCTGAAAGATTCCGGTGTCGAGGACAAGGATATCATGACGACCTCGTTGCGGTTCTATCCGGAGTATGAGTGGTACAAGAACCGGAGGGTTTTGGTCGGACAACATGCGGAACAGAGTGTCAATTTTGCTGTAAGAAACATGGGAAAGGAGAGCGAAAAGGTCGCCCGAATCATCGACCGGCTGGCCGGCATCGACGGAATCACGATAGACCGGCTGAATTTCAGCGTTGAGGACAATATGCAGTATTTCATCCGTTCGCGCGAACTTGCTTTCGGGAAAGCCATGCAGAAAGCGCGGCAATATGCCGAACTGTCCGGGTGCAAGGTTGGCAAGGTGCTCAGCCTTTCTGAATTTGCGGGTGATGACAATGCCAGGCCTGTCGCCAACGCAATGTATAACCAAGCGTGGGAGGAAGAATCATCTGCGGACAGGGCAGAGGCAGGTGAAACCTTGCTTCCTGCCGGACAGATGGAGATCAAAACACAAATCACGGTCGAATTTCTATTGGAATAGCGGGGACTAAAGAATCTCCTTCAATACTTCTTAAATACATATCGTTTGCCTTCACTTGACAATATCAGTTGTTTGTTGCTGACTTTCTCCACAGTGAAGTCGCGAGTCGCTTCCGACCAATCCGTATAAGGCAAAAACTCCTGAACAGGATGGGGATCTGACAATAGCTGCAATTTCAACTGATCCCCTTCGTAAAAATTATACCCATTCGAATAACGGTAACTGTCTGAAGTACGATCATAAATCTGGTATTGAAACAAGGTCGTCTGAAAGTTATACCACACGGTATCTACAGTGACCGTATTCCCGGCAGATTCAATCTGATTCAACTGCCACTTTCCTTCCAGGTCTGTTGTCATCGTATCGCAGGCACTCAGCCCCAGCAAAATGCTTGCCGCTATTATCAAGCCTTTCTTCATATTCATTAAATAACTCCTTTCGTACTGGGCAAATCATAATGATAAATATCACGCCGGACCGCCATTTTGACAGATCGGGCCAATGCTTTGAAGATCCCTTCTATCTTATGATGTTCGTTTGTCCCTTCCGCTTTGATGTTTAAGTTCATGCGTGCCGCATCACTTAAACTCTTAAAGAAATGGAAGAACATTTCAGTTGGCATGTCTCCTATTTTTTCCCGACGGAATTCCACATCCCAAACCAACCAGGAACGGCCTCCGAAATCCAAAGCGACACTACACAAGCAGTCATCCATCGGCAATGTATAGCCATAACGCTCGATGCCCCGTTTATCCCCGAGGACCTTTGCCAAGGCCTCTCCCAAGGCTATGGCCGTGTCTTCAATCGTATGATGCTCATCTACGCTCAAATCGCCTTTCACTTGGATTGTCAAATCCATTCCGGAATGCTTGCCCATCTGATCAAGCATGTGGTCAAAGAAGCCTAACCCCGTGGAAATGGACGTTTTTCCTTTTCCGTCAAGGCGCAAAGATACGAAAATATCTGTTTCTTTGGTTACTCGCTTGATTTCTGCACATCTCTCGCCTGCAAAAAGGAACTCTGCAATCCGGTCCCAATCATCCGTGATGAACACAGGTTGAATATCATGTCCTGCCAGAATTTTTTCAGTGGAAACGTCGCTTTCATGCAGCCAAATGCCTTTAGCTCCCAAATTACGGGCTAATTCCATATCTGTCCATCGGTCTCCAATCACAAAACTGTTTGCCAGATCATACTCATTTGACAAATATTTTCCCATCATGCCTGTCCGGGGTTTCCGGTTTGGCGAATTATCTTCCGGGAGCGAGCGGTCAATCAATATGTCGTCAAATACTACGCCTTCACCGGCGAATGTTTTCAACATCAAATTATGCACAGGCCAAAATGTATCTTCAGGGAAAGAAGATGTACCCAATCCGTCCTGGTTAGTTACCATCACAAACTCGAAATCCAGATGTTTCCGGATAAAGAACAAATTCCGCATCACTTTGGGATAGAATTCCAGTTTCTCGAAACTATCCAACTGGCAATCGATGGCCGGTTCCATTACCAGCGTGCCATCCCGATCGATAAAAAGGGCTCTTTTCTTCATCTTATATGGATTTAAGGGCATTCAATAAGGCCGTATTCTCATCCTCTGTTCCGACTGTGATACGAAGGCAGCCTGCGCAAAGCGTTACCTTGTTCCGATTTCGAACGACAATGCCCTGTTCCACCAACTTTTGATAAACTTGGTCGGCTTTGCCCACATCTGTCAGAATAAAGTTGGCATCCGTCGGATATATCTTTTTCACCAAAGGCATCGATGATAGCTCCTGCTGCATCCGTGCGCGTTCGGAAAGAATCAAAGCCAGTTGCGATTGCATCGCTTCCTGATTGTCCAAAATCTCCCAGGCCTTCTCTTGGGTCAGTTGGCTTACATTATACGGATACTTGATTTTGTTCAGCACGGAAATAATCTCAACCGAGGCAAAGGCCATTCCCAAACGGATTCCGGCAGCTCCCCATGCTTTGGATAATGTCTGGAACACAACTAAATTGGGATTCTCACTTAAACTTTTAGTAAAAGAAGGAGCAGAAGAAAAATCCATGTAGGCTTCGTCAATCACCACAATGCCTTCGAAGGCATCCAATATCTCGCAAATATCCTTCCGATTCAGATTATTGCCCGTCGGGTTATTGGGGGAGCACAGATAAATCGCCTTCACCGTGTCGTCTATCTGCGACAAGAAAGCCGGCATGTCTATTTGGAAATCCGCCGTCAGTTTTACTTTCCGGCATGCCACATGATTGATCTCGGCGGCAACCTGATACATTCCATAAGTCGGATCTACCGTAAGGATGGCATCCTGCCCCGGTTCGCAAAAAGCGCGCATGATTAAATCGATCGGCTCATCGCTTCCATTTCCTAACAAGATACATTCCTTGGGCACGCCTTTTATTGCCGAGACCTTTTCCTTCAACCGCCATTGCATCGGGTCCGGATACCGGTTGTAAGGCGTGTTGTAGGGGTTTTCGTTGGCATCCAGAAAGACAGAAGCCGTCCCATGAAACTCATCCCGTGCGGACGAATAGGGTTTCATCGTCCGGATATTCGGGCGAATCCAAACATTTACGTCGAATGTTTTATGGGTACTCATAAGGCATTCAATCTGACGGTTACTGCGTTTCGATGAGCTTCCAGTCCTTCATGGGCCGCCATCGTTCGGATGGTATCTCCCAATTGGCGGATTCCCTCCGCACTGATTTCCTGGAATGTCACCTTCTTGACAAAGCTATCCAAATTGACGCCGCCATACGCACGGGCATATCCGTTGGTCGGCAGCGTATGATTCGTTCCCGAAGCGTAATCGCCTGCGCTTTCCGGCGAATAAGGACCCATGAAGACGCTTCCGGCATTCCGGATCTTTTCAGCGATTTCTCCGTAGTCACGGGTCTGGATGAGCAGATGTTCCGGGGCGTAAAGGTTGGTGAAGTCAATCACTTCTTGTGTATTCTTCAATACAATGATGCGGCTGTGGCCCAAAGCCTCCTTGATGATTTCCAGACGGGGCAGGCGTTTGAGTTGTTCCTCGATGGCTTTCACGACCGGCTCCACGATGGCTTCGGCGGTCGTTACCAGGATGGCCTGGCTATCCGCCCCATGTTCGGCTTGCGAGAGAAAATCGGCGGCAATAAAGACTGGATTGGCGAATTCATCAGCGATCACTTCGATTTCCGAAGGACCGGCAGGCATGTCGATCGCCACTCCTTTCAGGCTTGCCCATTGTTTGGCGGCCGTCACGTAGCGGTTTCCGGGACCAAATATCTTATAAACTTTCGGCACGGATTCCGTTCCGTAAGCCATCGCTGCGATGGCCTGGCTGCCCCCGGCTTTGCAAATCCTGCTCACACCGGCGACTTTGGCGGCAAACAGGACGGCCGGATGTATCTTTCCGGTTTTGGAGGGCGGCGTGCACAAGACGATTTCCTTGCAACCGGCGATCCGGGCCGGAACTGCCAACATCAGTACGGTAGAGAACAACGGGGCGGTCCCGCCGGGGACATACAAGCCGACCTTTTCAATGGGAACGGCTTTCTGCCAGCAAACGACCCCCGGAGCCGTCAAAAGTTTTTTCCCTTCAAAGCGCTGGGAGGCATGGAATGTTTCGATATTCGTTTTCGCCGTCCGGATGGCTTTTTTCAAATCATCAGGGACCAAGTCCTCCGCTTCGGCCATTTCTTCTTCGGATACCGACAAGTCGGCCAAATCGACTTTGTCGAATCGTTTCCCATATTCACGGACGGCCGCGTCGCCCCTTGCGCGGACATCGTCCAATACCTGGCGGACGGTGTCGAACAATGGGCCGTCGTCCATCGCCGCACGTTTGGAAAGCCCTTCCCATGCGGCATAATCCGGATATTTTATTATTTCCATACCTGTTTTATAATATCATTTTCTCAATCGGCAGCACCAGGATTCCTTCCGCCCCCAGGGATTTCAATTTCCCGATGATTTCCCAGAAATGTTTTTCGGCTATCACGGTTTGGATGGAGACCCACTCTCCATTGGCGAGAGGCGTCACGGTCGGGCTCTTCATCCCGGGCAATACTTCGATGATTTCGTCTGATTTCCCTTTCGGGGCGTTCAGGAGCACGTATTTTTTCCCTTCCGCCATCCGGATTGCCTCGAAGCGGAACAAAAGCTCGTCCAAGATTTCCCGTTTCTCGCCGGCCAGGCCTTTATTCCCGATCAACAGGGCCTCGCTTTGCATCACCACTTCCACTTCTTTCAGCTGGTTGCTTGCCAGCGTGCTGCCGGAGCTGACGATGTCGAAGATGGCATCCGCCAGACCGATGCCCGGGGCGATTTCCACCGAGCCGGTGATCACGTGCGTGCCGGCCTTGATTCCTTTCTCCATCAGGTAGCCTTTCAAGATTTCCGGATAGGAAGTCGCGATGGTTTTGCCATCAAACCAGCTTGTCCCGTCGTAATCTTCGTCTTTCGGAATCGCCAGCGAGAGGCGGCATTTGCTAAACCCCAGGCGTTTGACAAGTTCCGCTTCCGAGCCTTTTTCCACATACTCGTTTTCACCGACGATGCCGGCATCGGCTGTTCCGTCGGCGACCGAGCGGGGGATGTCGTCGTCCCGCAAGAAAAGCACTTCCACCGGGAAATCCTTCGCCGAAAGGAGCAACGTCCTTTTCGCCTTGTCCAGTTTGATGCCGGCTTCTTCCAGAATCACCATTGTCTCGTCATGCAAGCGTCCTTTCGACTGTACCGCGATTCGTAACATACATTTTCCATTTTAGTTCTTTAAAATCCTGCTTCATCGGCTGTATTGCGATAAAAGAAAAAGGCCTACCATCCATCCGGCAAGCCTTCGCTTTCAACTTTTCAAGTAATTACGTACCATCAAAACCCACCGAACTATTGCCCGTTGCCGCCATGAGGGTGATGATGATGCAAATTGCCTGTCTTCATTTTCTTTTTCTTTTATTCGCGCGTTGCAAAGATACAATAAATATTGAATCTGTAAACAGTTCCGGCAATTTTATGGGTCCAAGGCGGAAGCAAAGTCTCCGGCAGGGGCGCGGCGGCAGGATTTTGTGCT
>CAYRFT010000085.1:0-6809 GCA_964423585.1 uncultured Parabacteroides sp.
ACCAGAAAGATATTTACCGCACGGGAAGAACCTTTGAATTCTTTCCAGATAAATATTCCCCACAGAGCCGCGATCATGGGTGCTCCCTGTCCTAATGCGTAGGAAATTGCCGCACCCGCTTTTCCTGCCGCAATATAACTGAGAGCCGTGCCCAATCCCCAAATGGCACCTCCCAGCACTCCGACCATGTGTGTGCTGAATTTGCCTTGGAAATACTCCTTATAGCCCACCGGAGTACCTACAAACGGTTTTTTCATCACGATGGTATTGATAACGAAATTGCTTAGGAAGATACCTGTTGCGAATATAAAGAATGCGGAATACGGCGTGGCCATCGCGGGGGTAGGCGACTCAAAATTGTTCAAGTCCATGGCAGCGGCAACAAACCGATAGAAGAAAGACATCAACACGCCGGCTATAATGGCGATGACAATCCCTTTCTTATTGATGCCGCTTCCTTTCCGGTTCATCTTTCCGGCAGCTATGGCATTAAATATCAAGGCTAATACGACGAGTGCCACGCCACTGAACAGGATTACGGCATCGCCTTTAGGCTCGCCGAAATAATTGATGAAAACGCCTAATACCAAAGCAATGCCGACTCCCAACGGGAATGCCACCGTAAGCCCTGCCATAGAGACGGAAGCCGACAAAAGGATGTTGGACAGATTGAATATGACTCCTCCTGCAAAGGCACTTGCATAGTTTTCCATACTGATTTGCCCCAGATCTTCAACGAAACTGCGTCCGGCATCTCCCGTACTGCCCAAGGTGAAACCCAAGAGGAGAGAGAAGAATAGGATACCGATTACGTAATCCCAGTAGAACAATTCGTAACGCCACGTTTTCCCGGTGAGTTTCTGTGTATTCCCCCAAGAACCCCAACAGAGCATCGTGACAACACAGAAAATGACTGCTAATGAATAACTGTTGACTATAAACATGGTTGCATATAAATTAAATTTCTATTCAAGTTTTGAATTATGCCGTTTGGATCAACATGATTGCTGACTACTGCTGATAGGACCCGTTATAAAAAACCAACTTCTTTGCGATAAGGCAGGGAAGGTTGGGCTCCCATTCGGGTCACAGTAATGGAGGCGCATTTATTTGCGAATTTAACCGCATTCAACACATCCACATCTTCGGACAAAGCGACACATAATGCACCGCAGAAGGTATCCCCCGCTGCTGTGGTATCCACAGTTGCAACTTTGGGCGCGGGTATTTCATGAAATGTATCTTTATCTTTGATTAATGCACCTTTTGGGCCAAGGGTAATAATTACGATTTCCACTCCTTTGGAACTGATGATGTCCGCCGCCCTGCGTGCGCTTTCCCAATCGGTTACTTTGACACCTGAGAGAAATTCAGCTTCCGTTTTATTGGGGATGATCATGTACAGATTCCGCATCAGCTTGCTGGACAGTGCACGGGCAGGAGCAGGGTTCAGTATCACCTTGATGCCTTGCTCGTTGGCAATCTGGGCGGCATATTCCACCGTTTCAATGGGAATTTCCAATTGCATCAGCAGAATATCGCCTTTTTCTATGGCAGGCTGTGCTTTCCGAATGTCTTCGGGACTCAGCGAACCATTGGCACCGGAGGCTACAATAATACTGTTCTCTCCGTTCACATCTACCATAATCAGTGCCACTCCGGAAGGGAGGGTAGGATCTGAATAGATATTTTCAACGTGAATCCCCTCGTCCTCGTAATACTTTGTGGAGCGTTTGCCAAACAAATCGTTGCCGGTCTTGGCTATAAAGTGCACATTCCCTTTTAATCGGGCAATCGCTACAGCTTGGTTAGCCCCTTTGCCTCCGGGGGTCATCATGAAACTGCCGCCTATTACCGTTTCTCCGGGGACAGGGAGATGGTCGGCTTTGATGACCATATCCGTATTACAACTACCTATTACAATAATATTTTTACCCATAACTATCAATTAGTTTTTTGTATCCCAAAATTATAGGATAGATAATCCATAAACAAACAAAAATTTAGCGGATATAATACTGACAAATCCGTATAATATCTGCAAAACAAATATTAATCCATTGAAAAGTAGTATTTTCAGCTTGTAGGGATACGTTGTTTTTAATGTTTGCAATGCAAATAAAGCCTATTATTATTCCGCAAAAAGATTGTTTCCTTTTGTTTTTTTCTCTACCTTGCTTCCGTTATTTCAAAATCCACTAATGCCATGCTAAAATCCGATTCGCTTATCCGGTTGGTAAACAGCCTTACGAAACAAGAGAAGAAAGAATTCTCTATCTATATATCCGACATGCCGGAAAAAGACTATATCTTCCTTTTCAGATTGATCAATAACAAGAAGATCAGCGATCCTGTAGAACTAAAGCAGTGCTTCCTGAAAGAAAAACCCGCTTCTTCTTTCAATGCGGTAGTCGTTTATTTGTTTGATTTGCTGATAGGGATATTGACGAAGTTACGTACAGAAAAGGACAGCTATTATCTGTTGTTCAATAAATTGATGCAGGCAAAGGTATTGTATGAGAAATCCATGTATCAGGAATGCTTCCAAGCGTTGAAAAAGGTGAAGGAGAGAGCCGTTTATTATGAAAATCATTTCGCGTTGCTTGTAGCGCAGAGGTTGGAACTGAATTATCTTCTGACGTTGGATTTTGAGGGATTGGACGAAAAGGAGCTGTTGAACAAACAATACGAAATGGGAAATACGCTGAAGGCCATCAGTCAACTGAACGAGCAGTCTTCATTGCATGAGCTATTGAAGCACAGAATGCTGAGCTGGGGACCTTCGCGTTCGACGAAGGAGATTCAACTGCTGGATGATTTGGTGACCAGCGAGATAAATATCATGAATAGCGCCGGTGTCGAGAACTTTGAAATAAAGAAGAACCACCAGCTTTTCCAGAGCAATTACTTCATGACGGTGGGAGATTACAGGGCGGCGTTCCATTCGTTTGTGGAACTGAACAAGTTGTTCGAGGAAAACACCCATCTGTGGAACAATCCTCCGGTATATTACCTGATGACGGTGGAAGGCATGTTGGAGAGCCTTCGCATCATGCACAATTATGAAGGGATAGACTATTTCATCGGGAAGTTGGAAAAACTGTCTTCTCCCTTTCCGAGTTTTCAGTTGAATGTAGCGTATGTGATATTTATCTACCGGTTGTTTTCGTATATAGACAGGGGAGAGTTTGGACAGGCCGACAGGTGGATTGCGGAGCAACAGGCCTCCCTGATCGACAAGATGCCCATGCTGAAAGTGCAGCAACAGGCGGAAATGTCATTATACATTGCCCTTGTTTATCTCGGAAATGGGGAGTATAAAAAGGCAAGAAAACGCTTGAGCGCAATTATCGGGAGGAGACACTTGTATTCTTTCCCATTGTTTCGTACCATTCGGATTGTGAATGTGATGATTCATTACGAACTGGGAAACATCGACTATATTCAGTCGGAACTCCGGTCCATCTTGCGTGAAATGTCCAAGAATAAAAATCATAATCTGAAAGTGGAATTGTTTCTGCTCAAGTTCCTGAATCACCCTTTTGTGGATAAAGACAGGAAAAAGAGAGCGGAGATATGGAAGAACATGGCCGAAGAAGTCCAAGCCTTGTACTCTGACAAGTATGAAGTTCAGATATTGCGTAAATTCAATTTCGTGGCGTGGGTCGAGGCCAAGATATTTGAAGTGCCATTAAGCGACATACTGAAACGCGAATATACATCGAAGGGTAAATGAGCCTATGTGCAGAAGTCCGTGGATGCTCCACACCCCGGACCAACCGGATAACATATACGATATTAAGGCACGAAAAACTCTCCCATAGGACAGAAAATCGAATCCCATCGGAGTGTTGTTCCGACAATTATCGTATCTTTGTCAAGCACAACGCATGGAGACGATGTTCAATTTAGATGACTTCAATGTATAGCAGATGAAAATACTCTTTTATGATTTGGAAACGACGGGAATTCGTTATTGGCGAAACGGGATTCATCAGATCAGCGGTGATATTGTAATTGACGGGGAATGCAAAGAATCCTTTAATTTCCATGTCCGCCCGAATCCCCGGTGCCTCATCGAGGAAGAAGCATTGAAAATATGCCACGTGACCAAAGAACAGATATTGGCATACCCTCCGATGGAAGATATTTACAAGCAATTTACGCAGATGCTTTCCAAATACGTCGATAAATACGATCGCGGTGACAAGTTCTTTTTGGCAGGCTACAACAACGTCTCGTTCGACAACTATTTCCTGAAAGCGTTTTTCGTCCAGAACGGAGACAATTTCTTCTATTCCTGGTTTTGGGTGAACTCGATAGACGTGATGGTCCTGGCCACCCAATATCTGCTGGAAGAACGCCACAAGATGCCCGACTTCAAACAAGAAACGGTGGCCCGCGCCCTGGGCATCGAACGGGAAGCCGACAAGCTGCATAATGCTTCGTATGACATCCATTTGACGCGGGAGATTTATAAACGCCTCACGAAATAAAGATGAAGCACGACTGTATCATATTACTGGCTTTGCTGTTTTTCGCGCTGCCCCCGGACTTGCGGGCACAAGAAAAGGCCAGTCCCAAAAGCGGGGAAGGAATCGAACTTTTCTTGAAGCGGTTCAACCGGACGGGCAGCTATTACCAGAAAGAGTTCATCCGGCTCAACCAATCAAAACTCGGGAAAAACAACATGCTGATAACGGGTGTCAAATATACCATTCCCCCGCTGAAGGGCGAGGAACAGGCGGAGGAACAGGAATCGGCTCCAAAACGCAAGAAAGGATACGAGCCCTTGTACGGGAAAGACCTGGCTTCCTACACCGTTGAATCAAACGAGCTGAAAGGCGCCTGCTTTTATTTGGTCGGCGGGCACGGCGGCCCCGACCCCGGCGCCATCGGGAGAATGGGAAATCACGAGCTGCATGAAGACGAATATGCTTACGACATCATCCTCCGTATCGCCCGCAACCTGATGATACGCGGGGCCAAGGTGCATATCATCATCCAAGATTCAAAAGACGGCATCCGCAACGACATGTATCTGAAGAACAGCAAACGGGAAACGTGCATGGGGAAAGCCATCCCGCTCAACCAGGTCCACCGCCTGAAACAGCGTTGCGACAAGATCAACCAACTGGACAAATCGGACAAGGAAAGCTACAAAAGGGCCTTGTTCATCCATGTTGACAGCCGGAGCCGGAGCAAGCAGACCGACGTTTACTTCTACAATACCGGATCGAAAGCCAGCCGCGACCTGACCAACACGATGAAGTCGGTCTTTCAGCGCAAATACGCCCGCCACCAGCCGGGAAGAGGCTTCCGGGGGACGGTCAGCAAGCGGGGATTGTATGTGCTAAGGAATACCGCTCCCGTCGCGGCCTTTATCGAAGTCGGCAACATACAGAACAAATACGACCAGCAACGAATCGTGCTGAGCAACAACCGCCAGGCCCTGGCCAACTGGATCAGCGAAGCATTCGTCATCGATTACAAGAACCACAAGAAGAAAAAGAAATCGGAATCATGAGCGACATTTCGCCTTTCGCGCGGCCCGTGTATGTCATGCTGAAACCTGCCGGTCCGGTGTGCAACCTGGCTTGCGACTATTGCTATTACCTGGAGAAAGGCAAACTTTACCCGGATGCCAAGAACCATATCCTGACAGACGAGCTACTGGAAATATTCATCCGGCAATACATGGAATGCCAGACCATGCGGGAAGTCCTGTTTACCTGGCACGGCGGGGAAGCCCTGATGCGCCCGATCAGCTTCTACCGGAAAGCATTGGACTTGCAGCGGAAATACGCCCGGGGCAGGAGAGTTGACAATTGCATCCAGACCAACGGGACCTTGCTGAACGACGACTGGTGCCGCTTCTTCAAAGAGAACGGCTTCCTCGTGGGAATATCCATAGACGGCCCGAAGGAATTTCATGACGAATACCGGAGGAACCGGCAAGGGCAGCCTTCGTTCTACAAAGTCATGAAAGGAATCGGGCTTCTCAAGAAACACGGCGTGGAATACAATGCCATGGCCGTCGTGAACGATTACAACGCGGATTACCCGCTGGAGTTTTACCGTTTCTTCAAGGAGATCGATTGCCATTACATCCAGTTTACCCCCGTCGTCGAACGTTTGGGGCCCCATGCCGACGGCACCAGGCTGGCCTCGCCCGGACAGCAGGGCTTCCGGACGGCTCCTTTCTCGGTGGAGCCCGGCAAGTGGGGGGATTTCCTGTGCGCCTTGTTCGACGAGTGGGTGCAAAAAGACGTGGGGAACTTCTTCATCCAGCTTTTCGACGCGACGCTGGCCAATTGGATGGGAATGCAACCGGGAATCTGCTCGATGGCAAAGGCCTGCGGCCATGCCGGCGTCATGGAATTCAACGGCGACGTGTATGCCTGCGACCATTTCGTTTTTCCCCCTTACAAACTGGGGAACATCCGGACCCGGACACTGACGGAGATGATGTACAGCCCCCGGCAGCTGCAATTCGGGGCGGACAAGCACGAGAAACTCCCGCAAACGTGCAAGCATTGCGAGTTCTTGTTCGCCTGCAACGGGGAATGCCCCAAGAACCGTTTCCTGCATGCCGCCGACGGCGAGCCCGGCCTCAATTACCTGTGCAAAGGGTACAAGAAATATTTCGCCCACGTGGCTCCCTTCATGGATTTCATGAAGAAAGAGCTGCAAGCCCGGCGGATGCCTGCCAACATCATGGCCCACGTCGGCATGGAGAACGGGCATATAATCCTCAACCCGCAGGGCAATCCCAATCAATGACATCGGGACGGATACCGAGTCGACAG
>CAYRFT010000086.1:0-6714 GCA_964423585.1 uncultured Parabacteroides sp.
AAGAAGCATCGTCGTAGCAGTTTTTCGGCGTTTCTTCTGAAGAAAAAGGAGAGGAGCGCGCGCATGTCGGAACAAACGGCCGGGAATGAGACCCGGTTTCCCTGTCCCGGCCGCCGGATTCCTCGAATCCATTGCCCTTTTCTTTCCTTTTCAGGGCGCGGGAAAATGAAGGAAACGCGGAAGACCCTTGCGCGATAACTTTAATCGTGATATATTTGCGGAAATCTTCTCGCAAGCGGGTCATCACGTAAAACAAGCCATCAATGAAACAGTTTTTTTTGCTCCTCATCGGATTGTCGTTCATTCACGCGGGCGCGGAAGCCCGGTCGCTCAGCGGGGAGGCGCAGGTCAGCCTGCTGACCAGCTCTCCCTACGAGGGAGAGGTCTTCACCCTTTACGGCCATGCGGCCATCCGCCTGAAAGACGGGCCCCGCCGGATGGACTGGGTGTTCAATTATGGCGTGTTCAGCTTCGACAAGCCCAATTTCATATACCGTTTTGCGAAAGGGGAGACGGATTATATGCTGGGCGTGATGAAATACGGCGATTACATGGCCGAGTACCGGTCGCGCGGCAGCACCGTCACGGAACAGGTCCTGAATCTGTCGCCCGCCGAGAAGGAACGCATCTGGGAGGCCCTGTCGGAGAACTATGAGCCGGAGAACAGGGAGTACCGGTACAACTTCTTTTTCGATAACTGCGCGACCCGCCCTGCCCGGCTCATTGAAGACAACATCGCGGGGAGGGTGGATTATTGCTGGGACCCGGCGCCCGAGACGTTCCGCGAGGCCATTAACCGCTGCACCCGGAACCACTCGTGGCTGACATTCGGATGCGACCTGGCCTTGGGAAGCCCTACGGACCGCACCATGACGCCTCGCGAAATGCTGTTCCTGCCGGAATATCTGAAGGAGGCCGTGGCGGGCGCGGTGATCGTGTCCGGCGACGGGACGACCCGCCCGCTGGTTTGTGAGACCAAGGTGTCGGAATCGGAACCCGGGGAAGCTCCGGCCGAGTGGTGCACGCCTCTTTTGTGCGCCGTCGTCGTGTGGCTGGCCGTGGGCATCCTTACCGTATGGGAATCCAAACGCCGCATCCACCTGTGGGGGCTGGATTGCCTGTTGTTCCTGGCGGCGGGCTTGTCAGGGTGCGTCCTTTTCTTCTTGGGATTCGTGTCCGAGCATCCTTGCACCTCTCCGAACTGGACCATGCTGTGGCTGCATCCTCTTCAGCTGCTCGTCGTGCCTTTCAGCCTCGTAAAAAAAGCGAGAATGGCTGGATATTGTTATCATTTTATTAACTTTGCGGCGGTCATGCTGATGCTGGCAAGCTGGCATTTCTTGCCGCAACACTTTAATGCGGCCTTTGTCCCGTTGATGCTCGCGCTTTGGATACGGTCGGCTTCGGTGATTCTCGCAGGCCGTTCCCGCAGGGAAAAGGGAAAGGCCGAAGAACAAGGAAAGTGGCGGTTTTGCCCAAGGCATGGACTTTGAAAGCATGCAAAAGAATGGATAAGAATGTACGGAAAATATTGTCTTCGCTGATTGCCGTCCTGGCAGCCACCAACATGGAAGCCCAACAGCAGGTTCCCAAATTGGTGGTCTGCATCACGGTTGACCAATTGCGCGGAGACTACATCGAGTATTTCTACGGCACCTTCGGGGAGAGGGGCTTCAAGCGGTTGTTCAATGAGGGGAAAGTCTATCGGAACATCCGCTTTGACTTTTCAAATGTGGATGAAGCAAGCGCGTTCGCCACGCTGTTCACGGGTTCAAACCCTTGCTTCAACGGCATTTCTTCAAACTACAAATACGACTTTGCCAATGGGAAGGAGGTTTCCGTTTTGTGGGATGCCTCTTATCTGGGAAATTACACGCGCGAGAACTATTCGCCCAAGGCTTTGTTCAGCTCGACGATTGGCGACGAACTGAAGATCGCCTCGAAAGGGAGGAGTGACGTATATGCCATTGCGCCGAATGTGGAAGCCGCCATCTTGTCGGCCGGCCATGCCGCCAACGGGGCATTCTGGATTGACAACCTGAACGGGAAATGGGCCACGACGACTTATTACAAGAGCGTGCCTTGGTACGTGGAGCGTTATAACAGCGGCGTAGAGTCCTTGTCTGCCCGGTTGGACAGAATGGCATGGGAGCCGTCGCTTCCGCTCGAAAAACTGGATGCCTTCCCTTATACATTGGATGAGATCCCGTTCAAATACACTTTCAACGAACGGGACGTCGCCTGTTATCCGAGGCTGAAAACAACTCCTTTTGTCAACAAGGAAGTAAATCGCCTGGCCATGCAGTTTCTGGAATACGCGGGGTTTGGCACGAGGACTTCCCCGGACATGCTTTCCCTCACGTATTATGCCGGCAACTTCGCGGGGAACATGAGCAAGGAATATACCCATGAAATACAGGACACCTATTGCCAATTGGACAAGGACATCGAGCAGTTGTTGGATGCGATCGACAAGAAAGTAGGGCTTTCCAAAACGTTGGTCGTGTTTACCGGCAGCGGGTATTATAAAAGTGAAGAAGAATATACGCAGGAACTGGACTCCTATGTGACCGGGGGCGAGTTTCATCCCAAACGCTGTGTCGCCTTATTAAATATGTATATGATGGCCATCTACGGCCAGCAGGCCAATTGGGTGACCGGTTATTATGACAATCAGATATATCTGAACCGGAAAGCGATTGATGATGCCAAGCTGGATTTGGCGGAGGTGCAGAACAAAGCGGCTTCCTTCCTGAAGGAGTTTAGCGGGGTCCAGCATGTGACCACGGACAACAGCCTTGTATTCGGCGACTGGAATGAAGGAACGGCTAAATTCCGCCAGGGCACTCATCACTTGAAACGGGGAGATCTGATTATCGAATTGCAGCCGGGTTGGAAAATCGACAAGGACAACCCGAAAGAAAAAGTCAAGGTCATCCGGAATAATGCGGTTCTCACTCCGTTGATTTTCTTGGGCAACGGCCTGAAGCCGGAACGCATCTACCGGGAAGTGAAAGCCACGGAAGTGGCCCCGTCGGTGACGTATATCCTGAGAATAAGGCCACCGAATGCTTCCCAGTCATTACCTCTTCGGGAGCTGGCTGTCGGGAACGGGCAATTATCGGCTCCTTCAAAATAACAAGCGATTATCCGTTCATAGTGTGAAATATCAAAATAGTGTAACTATCCGACCGGCAGGAAAAATCGAATTGCCGGTTGTCAATTCAATAAAATATGGGATTTAATGATTTTTTGACGAAGTGGTTCGGTAACAAGTCGCAGCGCGACCTGAAGGAAATCACTCCGTATGTGGAAAAGATAAAAGCTGCTTATTCGTCGGTCAAGGAACTTTCAAACGATGAATTGCGCGGCCGTATCGACGTGATCAAACAGCACATACAAGACTATGTGGCCGAGGAACGCGCCAAAGTCAATTCTCTGCGCGAAGGCATTGACAGCAAAGAACTGGAAGAGCGCGAAGCCATCTGGGCGGAAGTGGATAAAATCGAAAAGGAAATCACGGGCAAGTTGGAAGTGGTCTTGGAAGAAGTGCTTCCCGAAGTGTTCGCCATCGTGAAAGACACGGCGCGCCGTTTTACCGAGAATCCGGAAGTCGTCGTCACGGCCAACGACTTCGACCGTGACCTGGCAGCCCGTTTCGATTTCGTCCGGATAGAAGACGATAAAGCCGTATATGTGAATCACTGGATGGCGGGAGGCAATGAGATCACCTGGGATATGATCCATTACGATGTCCAGTTGTTTGGCGGTGTCGTTTTGCACAAAGGAAAGATAGCGGAAATGGCGACCGGCGAAGGCAAGACTTTGGTAGCCACTTTGCCTGTATTCTTGAATGCCATGGCCAAGAACGGTGTCCATGTCGTGACCGTGAACGACTACTTGTCCAAGCGCGACTCGGAATGGATGGGTCCGTTGTATATGTTCCATGGTTTGTCTGTGGATTGCATCGACAAGTATCAGCCGAACTCCGATGCGCGCCGCCGGGCTTACATGGCGGATATTACTTTCGGCACCAACAATGAATTCGGTTTCGATTATCTTCGCGACAACATGGCTACCAGTCCGAAAGACCTGGTACAAAGGAAACATAACTTCGCCATCGTCGATGAGGTGGACTCCGTATTGATTGATGACGCCCGTACTCCGTTGATTATTTCCGGTCCTATTCCCCGCGGGGAAGAACAGTTGTTCGAACTCTTCCGTCCGAATGTGGAAATAGTGGTGAACGCCCAAAAAGAGCTGTGCCAGAAACTCCTGATCGAGGCCAGAAAGAAAATGGCGGGCAATGAGGACCCGAAAGCCGTGGAAGAAGGGAGCGTCCAGTTATATCGGGCATACAAAGGTTATCCCCGCAGCAAGGCGTTAATCAAGTTCTTGAGCGAACCGGGCATCAAGGCGCAGATGTTGAAGACGGAAGAATATTTCATGTCCGAGAACATGCGCCACATGCACGAGGCGACGGATGAACTGTATATGGTGATCGACGAGAAGAACAACAGTGTCGAGTTGACCGATAAAGGCATCGATTTGCTGACAGGCAATTCGGACGACCCGCAGTTCTTCATCCTTCCGGACATCGCCACTGAACTCTCCCAGTTGGACCACATGGAAGGGACGGAAGAGGAAAAGCAGGCGAAGAAGGATGAAATCCTCGCAAACTACTCGGTCAAGAGCGAGCGTGTCCATACCATCAACCAGTTGTTGAAAGCCTATACGCTGTTTGAGAAAGACGATGAATATGTGGTTATCGACAATAAGGTGTTGATCGTCGATGAGCAGACAGGGCGTATCATGGACGGCCGCCGTTATTCGGACGGCCTGCATCAGGCCATTGAAGCCAAGGAACGTGTAAAGGTGGAAGCCGCCACGCAGACTTTCGCGACGATCACCTTGCAGAACTATTTCCGCATGTACCACAAGTTGTCGGGCATGACCGGTACGGCCGAAACGGAAGCCGGCGAGTTCTGGGATATCTACAAATTGGACGTGGTCGTGATCCCTACGAACCGTCCGGTAGCCCGTATCGACATGAACGACCGCATCTACAAGACCAAGCGGGAGAAATACAGTGCCGTGATTGAGGAGATCGTCCAGTTGACGAACGCGGGCCGTCCGGTGCTGGTCGGCACGACATCCGTTGAAATCTCCGAATTGCTGAGCCGCATGTTGACGCTTCGCAAGATCAAGCACAATGTTTTGAATGCCAAACTGCACCAGAAGGAAGCGGAGATCGTGGCCCAGGCCGGGCAGACCAGCACGGTGACAATCGCCACCAACATGGCGGGGCGCGGTACCGACATCAAACTGTCGCCCGAAGTGAGGGCGAAGGGAGGTCTGGCCATCATTGGCACGGAACGCCACGAAAGCCGTCGCGTTGACCGCCAGTTGCGGGGGCGTGCAGGCCGACAGGGCGACCCGGGCTCTTCCGTGTTCTTTGTCTCGTTGGAAGATGACTTGATGCGTTTGTTCGCTTCCGAGAAGATCGCCAACCTGATGGACAAGCTGGGCTTCAAGGAGGGAGAGGTCCTGGAGCATTCCATGCTGAGCAAGTCGGTGGAGCGCGCCCAGAAGAAAGTCGAGGAAAACAACTTCGGCATCCGCAAGCGCCTGCTGGAATACGACGATGTCATGAACTCGCAGCGCAACGTCATTTACACGCGCCGCCGTCACGCCCTGATGGGGGAACGCATCGAGCTGGATATCCTGAACACGATTTACGATACGTCCGTCGCGATTGCCGACCAGTTTGCCGACAGCTTGTATTATGAAGGCTTCAAGATCGAGTTGTTCAAGACGTTTGCCATGGAGCCCCCGTCCGGCGAAGAGGAATTCAAGGGGATGAAGGCGGATGCCCTGGCCGAAAAGTTGTTCGAATCGGCCTTGGCCGTCTATAAGCAACGCACGGAACGCATGGCGCAAGTGGCCAATCCGGTGATCAGGCAGGTTTATGAGGACCAGGGCGCCGCTTACGAGAACATCTTGATCCCGATTACGGACGGCAAGCGCATGTACAACATTTCATGCAACCTGAAGGAAGCCTACGATACGGATTCCAAGAGCATCGTGAAGGCATTCCACAAGAGGACCGTGCTGCTCACGATCGACGAGGCCTGGAAGGAGCACTTGCGCGAGATGGACGAACTCCGCCATTCCGTGCAGAATGCGAGCTACGAGCATAAAGACCCGCTGTTGATCTACAAGCTGGAATCTTACAACCTGTTCAAGGAGATGGTGGATGTCATGAACCGCAAGACCGTGTCCGTCCTGATGCGCGGGCAAATCCCGGTCCACCCGATGACGGAAGAGGAACGGAAAGAGATGGAAGCGCGCCGGGCCGCCGCCGTCCAAGCCGCTGAAAGGGTCCGGCAGCGCGCCATGATCGGGAAGGCAAGGGACGAAGGGCGTGAAGACATGAGCAGGTATCGTGCCGAAAAGCCGGGCGCTGACGGCAAACCGGCGGCTCCTCAGCCCGTCCGCGCCCAAAAGCGTATCGGGCGCAACGATTTGTGCCCGTGCGGGAGCGGCAAGAAATACAAAAACTGCCACGGCAGGGGATTGTGATGCGCCGGACCGGCAGAATCCCTCTGCAGGTGGAAAGCCGGCAATGAATCTGAAGAATCCGATGGCCGGGGTTGAGGAAACAAGCCTCAATCCCGGCCGTTTGTTTCAACGCCCGCGCATTTCCCTCCTTTT
>CAYRFT010000087.1:0-4870 GCA_964423585.1 uncultured Parabacteroides sp.
AAAAAAATCCCTCCATTTTCCGAAAAGAAGTGTACCTTTGCCCTGAATGAACGTGAAAACCGGATATAAACTAATAATTCTAAACACAATGGAACTTACACACATTGAACATTTGGGAATTGCCGTCAAGAGCATTGACGCATGCCTTCCTTATTACGAACAGGTATTGGGGTTGAAGTGCTACAACATCGAGGAAGTCGCCGACCAGAAAGTAAAGACGGCTTTCTTCAAGATCGGGCAGACAAAAATCGAGCTGCTGGAGCCGACGAGCGAAGACAGCACTATCGCCAAGTTCATCGAGAAGAGGGGCGAGGGCATCCATCACATCGCCTTTGCCACGCCTGATGTGCAGGCCTGCCTGGATGAGGCCGAGTCCAAAGGAATCAGATTGATCGACAAGGCCCCGCGCCGCGGCGCCGAAGGCTTGGATATCGCATTCATGCACCCGAAATCGACTTGCAGCGTGCTGACCGAGCTTTGCATGCCGGGCAAGAAAGGCTGAAAGGGAGGAAAAGTTGGAAGATGAAAGCGGGGAGGAGAAGCGGATGATGGCATCTTCGTGGCGAACCGCCCCGTTTTTGCTTCCGGCTTTTGTTTTATAATCAAACAGGTAAATCATTACTAACAACAAATCAAAATACAATGAGTAATCAGCTTGAAAAAGTAAAAGAGCTTATCGCTCTGCGTGAACAGGCACGTCTGGGTGGTGGTGAAAAAAGAATCGAGTCTCAACATAAGAAAGGTAAGTACACGGCGCGTGAACGTATCTCTATGTTGCTGGACGAAGGTAGCTTCGAGGAAATCGACATGTTCGTGAAGCACCGCTGTTCTAATTTTGGAATCGACAAGACCAAATTCTTGGGCGATGGCATCGTGACCGGGTATGGGACGATCGACGGCCGTCTGGTTTATGTATATGCGCAGGACTTTACCGTGTTCGGCGGCGCTTTGTCTGAGATGCTGGCGCTGAAGATCTGCAAGGTCATGGACCAGGCCATGAAGATGGGTGCTCCTGTCATCGGCCTGAACGATTCGGGTGGAGCCCGTATCCAGGAAGGCGTGAACGCCTTGGCCGGCTATGCGGAGATTTTCCAGCGCAATATCCTGGCTTCAGGCGTCATCCCGCAGATCTCCGGCATCTTCGGCCCGTGCGCCGGCGGTGCGGTTTATTCCCCGGCTTTGACCGACTTCAACATCATGACGCGCGGGACGAGCTATATGTTCTTGACCGGGCCCAAGGTTGTCAAGACAGTGACGGGTGAAGACGTGACGCAAGAACAGTTGGGCGGTGCCAGCGTCCATTCGACGAAATCGGGCGTGGCCCATTTCGCTGTCGATACGGAAGAAGACGGCTTGAAACTGATCCGCCAGTTGTTGAGCTATTTGCCCCAGAACAACATGGAGGAAACGCCCTTGATTGAATGCAAGGATCCGATAGATCGCCTGGACGACGATCTGAACGAGATCATCCCCGACAATCCGAACCAGGCATACGATATGTATGAGGTGATCGGCACGATCGTCGATAATCGCGAATTCCTGGAAGTGCATGCCGATTATGCCCAGAATATCATCGTCGGCTTTGCCCGCTTCAATGGCCAGGCCGTAGGTGTCGTGGCTAACCAGCCTAAAGTGATGGCAGGATGCCTGGACAGCAACGCTTCCCGCAAGGCAGGCCGATTCGTCCGTTTCTGCGATGCTTTCAATATCCCGTTGGTCACGTTGGTGGATGTTCCGGGATTCTTGCCGGGCACGGGGCAGGAATACAATGGCGTTATTCTGCATGGTGCCAAATTGTTGTATGCTTATGGCGAAGCTACCGTTCCTAAAGTGACGGTCACGTTGCGCAAGTCTTACGGGGGTGCTTATTGCGTGATGAGCTCCAAGCATTTGCGCGGCGATGTGAACTACGCCTGGCCGACTGCGGAAATTGCCGTGATGGGACCGAGCGGGGCTGTTGAGATTATCTTTGCGAAGGAAGTGGCCGCGGCCGAAGACCCGAAGGCTTGCACTGCCGAAAAAGAAGCGGAATACAAGAAGGCGTTCGCCAATCCGTATAACGCGGCACAGTATGGTTATATTGATGACGTTATCGAACCGCGCAATACCCGTTTCCGCATCATCCGCGCCTTGCAGCAGTTGCAGACGAAGAAGTTGAGCAATCCGGCCAAGAAACATGATAACCTGCCTCTCTAATTCTAAAAGGGAAAGTATATGACGAATAAAAAAATCGGGACTTTGTTGCTGTTGCTGGTTCTGTTTGCGTCCGGAGCCAAAGCCCAGTTGACAACTTCCATTAAAATCAATGAAGTGTTGGTCGTTAACGAGGATAACTTTGTTGACGACTACGGCAAGCGTCACCCTTGGATTGAGTTGTACAACAACTCGGCGGGGACTGTTGACTTGAGAGGTTGTTTCTTGACGAACGATAAGAACAACCCCAGGAAATACATGATCCCGAAGGGCGATGTGTTGACAAAGATTCCGCCTCATCAGCATACTTTGTTCTGGGCAGATGATCAACCGACCCGCGGGACTTTCCATATCAATTTCACGTTGGATCCTGATAAGGATAATTATATTGCTTTGTATGATGCCGATGGTACTACTTTGATTGACGAAGAGGTGGTTCCTGCGGGTCAGAAGGCTGACATCAGCTACGGCCTCGACATGGATGGAAAAGGCGAATGGATGGTCCTAAGCAAAGTGACTCCGAGCACCAACAATGTGACTTTGGATAGCAATGAAAAAGTGGAGAACTTCCAGCGAAACGACTCTTGGGGTATTGGCATGACCATTACGGCCATGGCCGTCGTGTTCTTGGGGCTTATCCTCCTGTATGTGCTGTTCAAGCAGATCGGAAGATTGGCTATCAAGGCCAGCCAGCGCAATGCCCAGAAAGCCGCGGCGGTTAGCGGTACCAAAATATCGGCGGATGCCGGCCGGGAATCCGGTGAGATCTTTGCCGCCATCTCGATGGCCCTGTATGAATTGGGCGATGATAATCATGACATCGAAAATACGGTATTGACCATCCGCAAAGTTCAACGTAGTTATTCACCATGGAGTTCTAAGATTTACAGTTTGCGTCAGACTCCGGTAGTTAAAAAGTAATTTTCCTTATTAAATCGAATTGTAGAATGAAAAGTTTTAAATATACCATTAACGGTAACGTATATAAAGTACACATTATTTCAATTGTTGACGATGTGGCAGAAGTGGAAGTGAACGGGACTCCGTATAGCGTGAAAATAGAAAAGCCGGCCAAGAAGCAGATTGTGGCTTTGAAACGCCCGGGCCAGGCCCCGACTACGGCTGCCGGCGACCCGGTTGTTTCCCGTCCGGCTGCTTCCAATATGGCAGGTGCTGTGAAATCCCCGCTGCCGGGAGTCATTTTGAGCATCGACTGCAAAGTGGGCGATGTAGTGAAGAGAGGTCAGAAGATTTTGGTATTGGAAGCAATGAAGATGGAAAACACCATCAATGCCGATCACGATGGCAAGGTTTTGGAAATTAAAGTAAACAAAGGCGATTCTGTACTGGAAGGTGCTGACCTCGTCGTAATCGGATAATGCCATGTTAGCTTCAGTATTATTACAAGCGGCGGCAGGAGCAAGTGAAAGTTTCATGCAGTTTTTGGCTGAAAACATTCAGGTGTTCCTGTCTTATACAGGATTCGCGAACGCGACATGGGGGCATTTTATCATGTTGCTGGTGGGTTTGTTGTTCATCTTCCTGGCCATTAAATATGAATTCGAGCCGATGCTTCTGATCCCGATAGGTTTCGGTATCCTGATTGGGAACATCCCTTTTAAAGATGCAGGCTTGCAATTGGGCATTTATGAGGAAGGATCTGTAATGAATATCTTGTACCAGGGCGTGAAGCAAGGCTGGTATCCGCCACTGATTTTCTTGGGCATCGGGGCAATGACTGATTTCTCGGCGTTGATTTCCAATCCGAAGTTGATGCTGGTAGGAGCCGCTGCCCAGTTTGGTATCTTTGGCGCTTATATCATTGCATTGCAGATGGGATTTGACCCGAGCCAGGCCGGCGCAATCGGTATTATCGGCGGTGCCGACGGGCCGACTGCCATCTTCCTGTCTTCCAAGCTGGCCCCGAACCTGATGGGGGCGATTGCCGTCTCGGCATATTCTTACATGGCATTGGTGCCGATCATCCAGCCTCCGTTCATGCGTTTGCTGACTACCCCGAAGGAACGTTTGATCCGCATGAGGCCGCCGAGAGTCGTTTCGCAGACGGAAAAGATCATATTCCCGGTCCTTGGCCTGCTGTTGACGGCCTTCCTGGTTCCTTCAGGCCTGCCTTTGTTGGGAATGCTGTTCTTCGGGAACTTGTGCAAGGAGAGTGGCGTGACGCGCCGTTTGGCCGAAACGGCCCGCGGCCCGCTGATTGATGTGATTACCATGCTGCTGGGTGTCACGGTGGGTGCTTCCACACAGGCTACCCAGTTCTTGACCATGAACTCGATCAAGATCTTCGGTTTGGGCGCGTTGTCGTTCGTGATTGCTACGTGCGCCGGTGTCTTGTTCGTCAAGTTCTTCAACTTGTTCTTGAAGGATGCCAACAAGATCAATCCGTTGATTGGCAACTCCGGCGTATCAGCCGTTCCGGATGCTGCCCGTATTTCCCAGAACATCGGTTTGGAATATGATCCGAGCAACTATCTGCTGATGCATGCCATGGGTCCGAACGTGGCAGGCGTGATCGGTTCGGCTGTTGCTGCCGGTATTTTGTTGGGTTTCTTGGGATAAGATTCACCGTCCCTTTGAGGACATCTTTCGGAAGATATTGTCTGAAAACAGTGTGTCTGGGCCATTCCGGTTCAGGCACATTGTTTTTTGAGGCTGT
>CAYRFT010000087.1:4970-6709 GCA_964423585.1 uncultured Parabacteroides sp.
AAGTATTGATTATGATTGGCAGGATGACTGCTTCGGCCGGTGCTTGCGCGGGAATGTCATTTCCCGTGTTCCGATAAATATCTTTCAGCTTCGATTGCCGCCTTGCAGCCGCTTCCTGCTGCGGTAATGGCTTGGCGATAATGCGGATCCGCCACATCTCCGGCCGCGAATACCCCGGGCACTTTCGTGCGTGGCGTGTCGCCGATAGTTTTGATATAGCCCGTTTCGTCTGTTTCAATCCACGGCTTGAATATGTCTGAATTGGGCTTGTGGCCGATGGCCAGGAAGAAACCGTCGATGGCAATATCCACCCGTTCTTCGTCCGGTTCGCCTTTGCGTTTCACGAGGTGGGCGCCTTCCACACCGTTTTCCCCAAACAGGCCTACCGTGTTGTGCTCGAACAATACGGTAATGACAGGAGACTTGAACACACGCTCTTGCATCACTTTTGACGCGCGCAAATAAGGTTTGCGGACAATCAGATATACGTGCTTTGCCAGGCTTGCCAGATAAAGTGCCTCTTCGCATGCGGTATCCCCTCCGCCTACGACGGCCACGGTCTTTTTGCGGTAGAAGAACCCGTCGCAGGTGGCACAAGCGGAAACTCCCATTCCGGCATATTTGGCTTCGTCGGGCAACCCCAGGTATTTGGCCGTTGCCCCGGTGCTGATGATGAGGGTTTCCGTTTCGATTACCTTTTTCCCGTCAATGGTCACTTTATACGGAGCTGCCGATAAGTCGGCTGCCGTGGCGATTCCCCTGCGGATATCCGCTCCGAAGCGTTGAGCCTGCTTTTTCAAGTCCTCCATCAGTTGCGGGCCTGTTACGCCTTCAGGATAACCGGGGAAGTTCTCGACTTCGGTCGTTGTCGTCAGTTGCCCGCCCGGCTGGATGCCTTCATACAGGACCGGTGCCAGATTGGCACGAGAGGCATAAATGGCTGCCGTATATCCGGCGGGCCCGGAACCGATGATCAGGCAGCGAACTTTTTCATTGTTTGCATCACTCATAGAAATATGGTTTTTATTTATCGCAAATCTATTATTTCCGTCTCCGGATAATCTGATTCATTGAATGAGAAAAACGAATCGGGCTGGTGCTTCCCTGTTTCCCATTTGCTGACATGGATGCTGGCAGTCGCCCCGTTTTTATCCGTGATCGTGATGGCGGCCGGGATGTGGGATGTTTTCTCAATTTGCAAATCGACTTGCCGGATGTCGCTTTTCTTTTGGGGAGTCAGCGTGATATCGTAGGCGGATTTGGCCTGCCGCGTCGTGCTCGTCCCTTTGTATTGTACCGCAAATCCTTTCTTGTATTGCCGGAGCAAGACTGCCGGATTCGCCAACAGCAATTCGTCTCCGGCCGGTGTACTGACATTTACCTCCCCGTTGCGCGTCAAATATACCCATTGCGTTTCTCCGTTGTACCACGTAATCATGTCCGGCGTTTCCAACTTGAACTTGTCTCCTTTCATTTCGATGACCCCTTCGAAGCTCTCCGAGATATTTTGTTGCGGAATGACGGAATGAATGGCAAAATCCGCCTTGATTCCGTCTGACTGCTCATACGCTTGCGCTGTCTGTTCCAAAATGGCTTGTGCATCTTGTGCTTGCCCGTTTCCGGCAATGCCAGCCAGCATCAGGCAAAGAATCCATGAAAAATACGTTCGTGATTGCATCCTGTTCTTTTCTTTCCGGGCAAAGATAGTACAAATAAACATCATGCCGCCTGTTTCGCGG
>CAYRFT010000088.1:0-6700 GCA_964423585.1 uncultured Parabacteroides sp.
ACTTCTATCGGAAACTTTAGCATGCCTAAATTGCAAGAAATATTTGCCTAACTAATCAAATTTGTGTTTCTTTGTACATTCACTAAATAAATGCAACAATATGTCTTTAAACAAAGTTATTCTTATTGGAAACGTGGGAAAAGATCCGGATATCCGTTACTTCGACAGCGGGTCGGCCGTTGCCAACTTTACGCTTGCCACCTCTGAAAGAGGATACACCTTAGCTAATGGAACCAATATTCCCGAACGTACGGAGTGGCACAATATCGTCGTCAGGAGGGACTTGGTCTCTTTTGTTGAAAAATGGGTGAAAAAAGGATCCGGCCTTTATGTGGAAGGGAAAATCCGGACAAGAAGCTATGATGATTCCAATGGCGTCAAACGCTATGTGACCGAAATCCATGCCGACCGTGTCGAATTTTACTATTCAGGGTCTCGTCCTGCTGATTCATCCGGGGCACAAGCCGCAAACGGCAACGTCATCTCCCAGCCCGTACAACCTAAAACCATCTATCCGCAGCCAGGAACGGCAATGCCACCTTCCTCATCACTCTCAGAATCAAATGACGACCTGCCATTTTGATTATGTTTAACTAAAACAAAAATCCTTGGACACAGATTATATATCAGAAATATTTAGCCAAGTGGGCGTGCAGGATCTGACCGCAGGTCCTGCCATCGCCTTGGCCTTGGCCGCATTGCTTCTATTTGCATCAGGCTTCATTTCAGCTTCCGAAGTTGCTTTCTTCTCTTTAGAGCCCAACGATATCAATCAAATCAAAGAAGGGAATCGTCCTTCCGATTCTGTAATTCTCGATTTGCTCAACAAGTCCGAATTCCTATTGGCAACAATCTTGATATCCAACAATTTTGTCAACGTGGCTATCGTCATGCTGTGCACTTATGGCATCAATGAATGGTTGGATTTTTCGAAAGTTCCCATGCTCGGATTTATTTTGGAAACGATTGTCCTGACATTCCTCTTGTTGTTGTTCGGGGAAATCATGCCTAAAATATATGCGAAGCAAAATGCCTTGCCATTCATCCACAAGGCGGCACCTATGCTGCTGAACATTCAGAAGCTCTGCAAGCCTTTGGCCGCATTGCTGGTCCATTCTACTTCTACCATCAACAAATCATTGGCCAAAAAGAAATACGATATTTCGGTGGATGAATTAAGCAAAGCGCTCGAATTGACATCCAAAGCCATTCCGGAAGAAAAAGAGATGCTATCCGAAATCATCAAGTTCTACAACAAAACTGCCGATGAAATCATGACTTCCCGTCTGGATATGGAAGACCTCGACATCAAAGCCAATTTTAAGGAAGTCATTGATACCATCATCAAGTGTGGATATTCACGCATCCCCGTCTATTCCGGTACGGAAGATAATATCAAAGGAATATTGTATATCAAAGATCTTCTGCCTTATCTGGAAAAACCGGATACTTTCCGGTGGCAAAGCCTTATCAGGCCCGCTTACTTTGTCCCCGAGACGAAGAAAATAGATGACCTGCTGGAAGAATTCCGAACCAACAAGATACACATGGCCATCGTGGTGGACGAGTTCGGAGGTACATCTGGCATCGTAACCATGGAAGATATCCTGGAAGAAATTGTCGGTGAAATTTCGGATGAATATGACGAGGATGAAAAGCAATACATCCGATTGGCCGACGGCAGTTACATCTTTGAAGCCAAAATTCAGCTTACAGATTTTTTCCGGGCTACCGACACTGATCCGGCCGACTTCGAAAAGATAACGGAAGAAGTAGAGACGCTGGCGGGATTGTTGCTCGAAATCAAAGGAGATTTTCCGCATCGGCAGGAAGTCATTGAATACAAAAATTATCGCTTCCAAATATTGGAAATGGATAATCGACGCATCTTGAAAGTGAAATTCATTGTGATTAACTCCCCGGGAAATGACAAGGAGGAAGAATAACAAGCACGCCATAGCTTTCCGGGCAGGGCTGTTTCTGGCATTAACCTGGATTGGTTGCACAGATTATAGCCCCAAACCCAGAGGTTACTTCCGCATTGAGCCCAAGAAAGCGACTTATGTTCCATTAGCCCTCCAGTCTCTGCCTTATTCGTTTGATATTTCGCGGGAAGCGAAGATTGATATACCGGCAGGGGAAAAAGGATGGATAAATCTGGTTTATCCCGAACTGCATGCGACCGTTTATTGCAGCTATCTGCAAAGAAAACAAATAAGGCTATCGTTACAAGACAGCTACAGACTGGTCAACAGGCAGCAGCGTATTCAGGATGTACAAGAAAAAGTTTTCGAGAATCCGGGGAAACAAGTATATGGGTCGTTATTCCTTTTAAAAGGGGATTGCATCTCTCCTATCCAATTCCATCTGACAGACAGTGCAAGCCGCTTTTTCCGAGGTGCTGTTTATTATGCCTCTGTGCCGAAAGCCGATTCCATTGCCCCGGTTACCCGATATTTGATTCAAGATGTCACGCACCTGATGGAGACTTTTGACTGGAAAGAATAGATTATGCCCGTTTTATCAATCATGCCCCCCGTTGGCATTTGGAAAATGGAAGAGAGCATCGATGAAATGTGGTCTCTCCTCCAACGGAAAGAATGGTATAAGCCGGAATTCGGCCGGCTCAAAACCGAACAACGCCAAAAAGAATGGCTGGCCACACGTTTGCTGTTGAAGGAAATGCTCGGGCATGAAGCCATTGTTCACCACCATCCTGGCGGAGCCCCTTTCCTGTCCGAGGCAGAAAATAAACAAATCAGCATTTCGCACACAAAAGATTTTGTCGCCATCATGTTATCGTCGGATATAACCCAAGCGGCAGGGATTGATATCGAGTATCGGTCCGGGCGTGTCCGGAAAGTCAGAAGCCGGTTTCTCAATGCCGAAGAAGAGCAATTCATTGACCCGACACACGAAACGGAACATCTGCTTGTCTGCTGGTGCGCGAAAGAGACCTTGTATAAAATAATAAACCGGCAGGAGGTGGACTTCTGCCGACATTTGCATATACGGCCTTTCTCTTATGCGGGGCAAGGTGATTTGGCCATATTTGAAACTTGTAGCGAATCTGCGCGGCACGTCGTCCTTCAATACCGCGTGGAGGAAGATTTCGTCATTACCTGGGTAAAGAATCCCTGACTAACGTTGCCAGATTTCCCATGCGGCAAAGGCTTGCAGCAACAACATCTCCAATCCGTTCTTGACGATGGCGCCCCGTTCCTTTCCTTTGCGCATAAACAAGGTTTCGTCCGGATTATATAACAAATCGTATAACAGATGGTCCGGCGTCAGCAATTCATACGGGATTTCCGGGCAAGCGTCCACATTCGGGAACATGCCTAATGGAGTCGTATTGACGATTACCTTATGCTGCCGCATGATTTCCGGAGTGATTTCCTCATACGTGATGCAATATTCCTTTTTTGTGCGCGAAACGAATGTAGAGCCAACTCCCAACTGTTTCAATCCTTGGGCCACGGCTTTGGAAGCTCCTCCCGTTCCCAAGATCAGCGCCTTTGAATGCTTTTCATTCAATAAGGGTTCGACAGACTGCCTGAAACCGATAATATCCGAATTATAGCCGACCAGTTTGGTCTTCCCGAAAAGACCTTTCCCGAATTTGATCACGTTCACGGCCCCTATCAGACGGGCATCCTCGTCCAAGTCATCCAGATACGGTATTACCTGTTCCTTATAAGGTATCGTCACATTCAAACCGTTCAGTTCCGGGTTCTCTTTCAATATTTCTTTGAAGTCCTTGATTGTCGGGATTTCGAAGTTAAGATACCGGGCATCTATTTTTTCTGATTCAAACTTCTGGTTAAAGTAATTGCAGGAAAAAGAATGCCCCAACGGATATCCTATCAAACCATATTTCTGCATAGCCTATTATTTAGTTCCTGTATATAACGAACAAATTCCGAAAGTCAAAGCATGCGCTTCCGCCTCTTTATATCCGGCTTCGGCCAGCAAGCCGGTCATCACCTTTCCCTGAGGAACCGCCTGCACAGAAGCCGGCAAATAATCGTATGCCGCCTTTTCTTTCGAGACAAACCGCCCGACAGCCGGGATGACCGCCTTTGAATAAAGCCGGTAAAGCTGCTTCATCGGGAAAGATTCGGGCGTGGAAAGTTCGAGAATCATCACATGCCCTCCGGGTTTCGTTACCCGGTACATTTCCCTCAGCCCTTTCTTGATGTTTTCAAAGTTGCGCACCCCGAAAGCAGCCGTCACCGCATCGAATGTGTTGTCGGCAAATGCCAATGCGGCGCAATCCTGATATTCGAACGAGATACGGGCTTGCAGGCCCGCTTCCTTCACTTTCCGGATGCCTTCGGCCATCATTTTTTCCGAAATGTCCGCGCCGATGATCCTCTCCGCATGCAATTGCTTCTGCATCGCGATGGCCAAGTCGCCTGTCCCCGTCGCGACATCCAAGATTTGCTTCGGCGAAGAAGGCAGCAGGAAGCGGATACCCCTCCTGCGCCACCTTTTGTCGAATCCGAATGACAATGTGTGGTTCAGCACATCGTATTTTCCGGCAATCGCGTCAAACATGCGCCTGATCTGCACGCCTTTTTGCTCTTCCCGGTTATAGGGAAGGATATTTTCCGAACCGAATTGCCCCATGGCGTCACTTCTTCGTCCCCGACAAATAAGCAGTCACATTTTTCTCGATGCGCAGGGCCAGGTCGGCGGCATTTTCCCCGATGAAAGGCTCGCCGGTAATGTGTTCGTACAATTCCTTGTACCGGTTGCCGATGCCATTTACGATTTCCGGGGTCATTTTGGGGACAACCTGTCCCGGTTTCCCCTGAAAACCGTTTTCCATCAGCCATTCGCGGACAAATTCCTTGGAAAGCTGCCGCTGCGGTTCGCCTTTGGAGAAATGTTCCTCGTATCCCTCCCGGTAGAAATAGCGGGAAGAGTCCGGCGTATGGATCTCGTCCATCAAGCAGATTTTCCCGTCGTGCCTGCCGAACTCGTATTTCGTATCGACCAATATCAGCCCGCGCTTCCGGGCGATTTCGCCGCCTCTTGCGAACAGCGCCAGGGCGTATTCCTCCAACAAGGCATATTCTTCCGGCGCGGCCAGGCCGCAGTCCAGGATTTCCTCCTTCGAGATGTCCCGGTCGTGTTCCCCGATTGCCGCCTTGGTCGTCGGGGTGATGATCGGCACGGGGAAACGCTGGTTCTCGCGCATGCCTTCCGGAATCTTCACGCCGCAGATTTCACGCACGCCCTCCTTGTAGGCCCGCCAGGCGCTCCCGCACAGATAACCGCGGACGATCATCTCCACCGGGAATCCCTCGCAGCGGATGCCGACTGTCACCATCGGGTCGGGGACCGCCAATTTCCAGTTGGGGCAAATGTCGGCCGTTTCGTCGAGGAACCTGGCGGCAATCTGGTTCAACATCTGCCCTTTGGAGGGGATGCCCTCGGGCAAAACCACGTCGAATGCCGAGATGCGGTCGGTCGCGACCATCACCAGCAAATCGTCGCCCACGCCGTACACGTCGCGGACCTTCCCATGATACACACTTTTCTGTCCCGGAAAGTGAAAATCCGTCTTCACCAAAGCTGTTTTCATAATTCAATCATTTTTTCCCTGTATGGTTATATCTTTTTTGGCGGCACGGAGCCTGCCCTTGTCAAACTTGTCGTAGGCTTCCACGATGCGCCGCACCAGTTTGTGCCTCACGATGTCTTTCTTGTCGAACTCCACCCGCCCGATGCCCGGCACGCCCTTCAGCACGCCCATCGCCTCCTGCAATCCGGGAGTGACCGACGGCGGGAGGTCTATCTGGGTCATGTCGCCCGTGACGATCATCTTGGCGTTCGTCCCGAGGCGCGTCAGGAACATCTTTATCTGGTGGGTCGTCGTGTTCTGGGCCTCGTCGAGGATGATGACGGCATCGTTGAGCGTCCTCCCGCGCATGAAAGCCAGCGGGGCGATCTGGATTACCTGGTTCTCCATGTATTCTTTCAGCTTGACGGCCGGTATCATGTCCTGCAAGGCGTCGTAGAGCGGCTGCAGGTACGGCTCGAGCTTGTCTTTCATCTCCCCGGGCAGGAATCCCAGCTTTTCACCCGCTTCCACCGCCGGGCGGCTCAGGACGATCCGGCGCACTTCCTTATTCTTCAAGGCCTTCACGGCAAGGGCGATGGCAACGAAGGTTTTCCCCGAGCCGGCGGGCCCAATCGCGAAGACAAGGTCGTTTTCCTCGAACGCCTTCACCAATTGCTGCTGGTTTTCGGTCCGCGCGGCGATGGGTTTCCCGTTCATCCCGTGTATGATCAGGTTTTTCTGCCTCACGACCGTCGGCCCTTCCCCTTTGACGATGCTGATGACGGCCTCTTCCCCCAACGAGTTGAATTCCTCGCAGTATTTCTCGATCTCACGAATCTTTTTCAAGAAAAGTTCCGATTCTTCCTCGTCGCCGATTACCTTCATCACGTTGCCCCTCGCCACAATCCGGAGCTTGGGGAACAACGACTTTATGAGTTGCATGTTCCCGTTGTTCACGCCGTAAAATATGACCGGGTCAACGGTTTCGAGGATGTAAATTCGCTCAATCATTCGGTTTTCTTTTTACCCGGGAAGGAATGCGGGCCGCTTTCTTTTCCCGACGGGCAAAATTAAAAATAAATTTCCAATATCCGCGCCGCGCGGGGATTATTCGGGGGCGGCGGAAAT
>CAYRFT010000089.1:0-6659 GCA_964423585.1 uncultured Parabacteroides sp.
CTGTCAATTATTGAATTCCTCTTTCACGCAACTTGACCTGCCAGTTCCAAGCCGACTTCAATGTATCTTCCAAGGTCTCCACAGCCTTCCAACCCAAAACGGTGTTCGCCTTTTCCGGATTGGCCCAGACTTTTTCAATGTCACCTTCACGGCGACCCACAATCTTATGCGGGACTTTTACGCCCGTCGTCTTCTCAAAGGTGTCAATCAATTCCAATACCGAAACGCCCTTCCCGGTACCCAAATTGAATATCTCGACCTTCTCGTCCGATTTGTTTTCCAGCATCCGGTCCATTGCGACGACATGGGCTTTGGCCAAATCCACCACATTGATATAGTCGCGAATGCAAGAGCCGTCCGGTGTATTATAATCATTGCCAAACACGCTCAATTCTTTCCGGATGCCTATCGCGGTCTGCGTCAAATAAGGAATCAAATTCTGAGGCACGCCATTGGGCAGCTCTCCGATTTCGGCCGTCGGATGCGCGCCAATCGGATTAAAATAACGCAAAATGATACTCTTGAACGAGGCCCCCGCATGGATCGCATCCTGAATGATCTCTTCGTTTATTTGCTTGGTATTGCCATAAGGAGACATTGCCGGTTTAATCGGAGCGTTTTCTGTCACGGGCAAGAACTCCGCATCAGGCTGCCCATAGACCGTGCAAGAGGAAGAGAACACGATGCCTTTCATCCCGAACTCCATCATCAGTTCCAATATATTGATCAAAACCGTGATGTTGTTCCGATAATACTTCAACGGTTGTTGTACGGATTCCCCCACCGCTTTGCTGGCCGCAAACAAAATGACACCGTCAATGCCCGGATGAGCTTCCAAAGCTTTGCGAGTGCCTTCTTTGTCTTTCAAGTCCAATCTGACAAACGCCGGACGTACTCCCGTAATACGTTCGATGCCATCCAATACTTCCCTGTTCGAATTGGACAAATCGTCGATAATGACCACTTCATAACCCGCGTTCTGTAACTCTACCGTAGTATGTGAACCGATATAACCTGTTCCACCTGCTACCAAAATCTTCCTTTTCATATTTATTTTATACATTTAGATTTAAGATCCGATACCGGAAAATCCCATAAACGCCATTGCCAACAATCCGGCTGTGATCAAGGCGATGGGCGTGCCTTGCAATCCTTTCGGGACATTTGTCATAGCCAGTTGCTCCCGTATCCCTGCAAAGATAATCAAGGCCAACGCAAATCCCAGTGCCGTAGAGACCGCATATACGATTGATTCCAACAAGTCATATTCTTTTTGTATCACCAGGATGGCCACACCCAACACACAGCAGTTTGTCGTAATCAAAGGCAAGAAAATACCCAAAGCCTGATACAAGGCCGGAGAAACTTTCTTTAGAATAATCTCGACCATCTGAACCAAAGCGGCAATAACCAAAATAAAACTAATGGTCTGCATGAATCCCAAACCGAACGGGTCCAACAGATATTTTTGGATCAAGAATGTCACGATGGTTGAGATCGCCAGCACAAAAGTAACGGCGGCACCCATTCCGATAGACGTTTCTACTTTCTTGGAAACGCCCAAGAACGGACAAATACCCAAAAACTGCGATAATACGACATTATTGACAAATACCGCAACAATAAATATCAATATATATTCCATACCATTCCGATTTTATGCCTTATGCAATTTATTTACAATCGCTATCAAATAACCTAATACGATGAACGCGCCCGGAGCCAAGATAAATACCAATGAGCCGTATTCTTCCGGCATCAGCGTAATGCCGAACAGTTTTCCTGTGCCCAACAGTTCACGGGAAGCGCCCAGCAATGCCAAAGCCCAAGTAAACCCCAGTCCGATTCCGATTCCGTCAAAGGCTGAAGCCACGACGCTGTTTTTAGCGGCAAACGATTCAGCACGCCCCAGCACGATGCAGTTTACCACAATCAACGGGATATAAAGTCCCAGATTGGCATACAATGCCGGCGTATAAGCCTCCATGCACAGTTGAACTACCGTTACGAAAGTGGCAATAATCACGATATAAGCCGGGATGCGCACCAAATCCGGAATCAACTTCTTCACCGCCGAAATGACGATATTGGAACAAATCAACACAAAAGTCGTGGCAAGTCCCATACTTAAGCCATTTATTGCCGACGAAGTAGTCCCCAATGTCGGACACATGCCCAGCAACAAGACAAATGTCGGATTCTCTTTCAAGAGACCGTTTATCAATACTTTCAGATTGCTCATCTTCATTTCCTCCATCCGTTTATTTTGACGATGTGGCAGCACTTACGGCATCTGTTCCGGCATAAGTGCTGTAAGCACGATTTACTGCATCCAAAAAGGCACGGCTGGAAATGGTGGCTGCCGTGATTGCATCTACATCCCCTCCGTCTTTTGCAACCTTCAGTCCATTCTCATCCAACTTGCGTCCAATGATGCTTTGCTTGTTTTTATCCGTTCTGAACCATTCTTGCATTTTGGCACCCAAGCCCGGAGTCTCGGCGTGTTGCAAGACAGAATAGTTACACAACGTTCCTTCCGTATCAAAGCCAACAATCACTTTGATTTCACCGCCGAAGCCTTTCTTGGAGAAACTTTCAACGGCAGCCCCCACAAGTTGCCCGTCCATCTTTGCCGGGAATATCCGCAACGAATCGCCTTCAGGCGTGGCCATCATATAAGCCTCTTCCGAAGGTTTGTTGTTGAATTCCGGAGTAACGGCTTTGATGGCGGTTTCCAGAGCGGCCGCTTTGGAAGCCACAATCGAACCGGCGGTCAAATTGTTTACAGATGCCAGTACTGCTCCTGCCGCTATGCAAATGCCGGTCAAGGAAAGGAGCATATTGGGTAATGTCGATTTTAATTTTTCCATCTTATTTTTCTCCAAAGTGTTTAGGTTTCACATAAGCATTGATAAGCGGAGTCAATGCATTCATGATAAGGATGGCAAATGACATGCCTTCCGGATATGAGCCAAACAAGCGGATGATGGCTGTCAGCAAACCGATACCTGCAGCATACAGGCACTGTCCTTTCTTGGTCATGGGGGAAGTCACATAATCTGTTGCCATAAAGATCGCCCCCAACATCAGACCTCCTGAAAGCACATGAATGAACGGACTGGCATATTCGACAGGGTTAATCAAGTGCAGGATGCCTGTAAAAGCAAACACCGTCACAATAATCGTGACCGGGATATGCCATGTGATGATCTTCTTCCACAACAAATAGACAAAACCTAACAGCAAGGCGATAGCGCTTATTTCTCCCAGACTGCCCCCACGGCAGCCTGCCAACAAATCCAAAAGAGAAGGCAGTTCCGTCGTGCCTTCATTCAGAAGGGACAAGACCGTCGCGCCCGTTTGCGCGTCTGTATAAGTCATGGGGAATGCGTTGGCAACATCAACCAAAGGCCAGGTTGTCATCTGTGCCGGAAATGAAATCAACAGGAACACACGCCCCACCAACGCCGGGTTGAAAATGTTGTTGCCCAAACCTCCAAATGTCATCTTTCCAATGCCTATTGCGGCCAAGGCCCCAATCATGATAATCCAGAACGGCAAATTGGACGGCAAGTTGAATGCCAACAAAACACCTGTCAGAATAGCCGAACCATCACAAATCGTCGGTTCTTTCTTCATCAGAAACTTCTGAATCAAATATTCAAACAAAACACATGATACTACCGAAACCACGGTGACTATCAAGGCTCCCAATCCAAAATAGTAAAGAGATACCAAGAACGCCGGAATCAGGGCAACCAGTACTCCATACATGTTTTTGCTGATGCTGTCCCCGCCATGAATGTGAGGAGACGGCGAAACGTATAAACTATTTCCCATACTTGCTCTTTTATGACTTTCTTGATCGGATAATACCCATTACTTTACTCTTGCCCACGCGAATCTGGTCCAGCAACGGACGATTGGCCGGGCAAGTGAAACTACAAGAACCGCATTCTATGCAATCCTGGATATGGTCGGCCTCCGCCATCGCCCAGTTCTTATAAACAGTCGAACGCATCAGGAAAGCCGGATTCAATCCCATCGGACAAGCACTCACGCACTTGGCGCAACGGATGCAATCATGCGCCGGCTTGCGGACCGATTCCTCTTTCGTCAGCAACAAAACCCCGGAACTTCCTTTCCCGACAGGAACTTCCGGACTAATCAAAGCCTTTCCCATCATCGGTCCGCCACCGATAATCTTTCCTGTATTCTCAGGGAGGCCTCCCGCCGCTTCTATCAACACGCTTATCGGAGTCCCTATGCGGGCCAGGAAATTGGAAGGATTGGCGACGGCCTTGCCGGTCACGGTCACTATCCGCTCAAACAAAGGCTTGTTTTTTTGCACGGCCTGATAGACGGCATAAACGGTCCCCACGTTCTGGACGATGGCACCCACGGAAATAGGCAACGCCCCGCTCTTCACCTGCCGGGACGTAACGGCATCTATCAATTGCTTTTCGCCTCCCTGCGGATATTTTACCTTCAGGGGCATGACTTCTATTCCCGGATAAGAGGAGGCCAGCTTTGCCATGCGGGCAATGGCGTCGGGCTTGTTGTTTTCGATGCCAATCACCGCTTTCTTGACATTGGCCGCTTTCATCAGGATAGAAACGCCCGCCAAAACCTCTTCGCCTTTTTCCATCATCAACGAATGGTCGGCCGTCAGATAAGGCTCGCATTCCACCGCGTTGATGATGACAATGTCGGCCTTGTTCCCCGGAGGAGGCAGCAACTTCACTTGCGTGGGGAAAGTCGCGCCGCCCATGCCGACAATCCCGGCGGCGGCAATCTTGTCGATGATCTCTTTCGGAGAAAGCGCGCATTCCCTTACCAATGTCTCGCTGCGGTCGATGCTTTCTTCCCATTCATCCCCTTCCACATCGATAAATACCGCCGGGCGTTTGTAGCCGCTGGCATCGAGTGCGTCGTCAATCTTGTTTACTTTGCCGGAAACGGACGAATGAATATTCGCCGACACAAACCCTCCTGCCTTGGCCAGCAAGGTGCCTACTTTCACCGGGTCGCCTTTCTTCACCACAGCTTGCGCCGGAGCGCCGATATGCTGGCTCAAAAGGATGACCACCTGTTTGGGCGCGGGCAGCACGGTAATCTTCTTGCCGGCAGACAGCTTGTTCTCGGGCGGATGGATGCCTCCGATTCGAAATGTCCTTAGCATACGCTTAGTTTTTTATTTTTAGTTTCTTCTTATTCATGTCATATAGGTCGGGAAACCCGCTTCACTTTTTTGCTTCCGCCTCCGGCCGGGCCTCGTCCGCGCCTTTCGGGGCAGCAGGAGCCGCTTCCGCCCGCGGCGGGAAATTCACCTCATGGATGGCGCCCGTCGGGCAGGCCGCCACGCACTTGCGGCATATACGGCACTTCGCATAATCTATATACGCCACGTTGTTTTCGACCGTGATTGCCTCGAACGGGCATGTCTTGGCGCATTTGCCGCAGCCGATGCAAGCGTTGGCACACGCCTTGCGCGCCACGGCCCCTTTGTCCTTATTGACGCAGCCGACGAAAACGCGGCGCGACTTAGGCCCTTTCTTGCGCAATTCGATGATGTTTTTCGGGCAGGCTTTCGCGCATGCCCCGCAGGCCGAGCATCTGGCTTCGTCCACTTCCGGCAACCCGGTCTCCCGATTGAGATGGATGGCATCGAAGTTGCAAGCCTCCACGCAGTCGCCGTATCCCACGCACCCGAATGTACAGCCCGTTTCCCCTCCATACAAGGCGGAAGCGATGGCGCAACTCTTCATCCCGTCGTATTTGTTTGTCGCAGGACGGGCCTGGCAGGTCCCGTTACAACGGACGACGGCCACCTTGGGCTCGGTTGCCGCCGCCTCTTTCCCCAAAACGGCGGAAATCTTCGCCATGACAGGGGCGCCGCCTACCGGGCAAAGCATCCCCTCCAACGAATCCGCCTTGACACAGGCCCCGGCAAACCCGGCGCAGCCCGGATACCCGCAGCCCCCGCAATTGGCCCCCGGCAACAGCGACTGCACCTCGCCGATGCGCGGGTCTTCATGAACTTCAAACCTCTTGGACGCCCAATAAAGCAACAGGGCACCGGTCATGCCGATCCCTCCCAACGAAACAAAGGCAATTAAAATTATCATATTTGTTCTTTTAGTTTTTCAGCTTGAATACAAAATGCCTTTTCAGCTTCCCGCGCAACGCATAGAGAATCCCGTAATAAGGAACCAGCATGCAAAGGCCCAGCAGGCCCGCCGCCGTTTCCTTCCAGCCCGCCGCCGACATCGCCGCCACCGCCGCCAATACCACCACGACCGGACAGGCGAACGCCAGCGCGACGGCCTCCAGCCCCATCGCGGATTGGACGGTCAGCACCACGGCATCGCCCGCCCGGCAGGTCCCCGACGGGTCTTCCACCTCGATTATCCCGTCTTTCCGGTCAACCGCCGTGCATGCCGACTTGGCGTGGCAGCCCGCGCACGCCGAATAGCGGGTGACACGGACATAGGCGACGCCTCCCTCGACGCGCTCTACAATCCCCGGATGACTGATGTTCTCTTTCATTGTTGGAAACCCGATTTTTGCAAAAACACGGACAAAAGTAAATATTATTTGTGAACGAGCAAACAATAAAATAATAAAAACGAACCCGCCCCGCGGGCAGGGACGGCCGG
>CAYRFT010000090.1:0-6639 GCA_964423585.1 uncultured Parabacteroides sp.
AATATGATTCTTGAGGATATGATAGGCCGGTTTATCCATGTCTCCGTGGTTGTATCCATCAAGTTCGTAAATATAGACGTAGGGATGTCCCGTCAATTTCATCATCCTCCACATATAGGCGTTTTCCTCATATCTGCCGTACAACTCTTGGTCCCGGTCTCCTGTAATTATCACATAGGGAGGGGCATCTTTGCGCACATAATATAATGGAGCATATTCGTCCACTGTAGGGGTCAACGGCGAAAGTCCTTTCTGTCCTCTCTGTGCGAAATGAGTTACCACCTGGCCACTGAAAGGGATCAATCCCCTCAAGCTATCCGGATCTTTATCATATTTACGAAGCCATTTCGTATCGAGGCCGACCATACTTGTGAGGTATCCACCCGCTGAATGTCCCGAAACGAATATTTCCTTGGAATTTCCTCCGTACTTTGCAATACTATCCATTACCCATGCTGTTGCTGCCGCCGCATCATCAATGCAATCTGCAAGTGTCGCGTCAGGAATCAATCGGTATTCAGGGGCAACAATAACATATTCCCCTGTTTTGAGCTGTTCGGGTATGAACTTTTCTCCTCCGGTTAGTCCTCCGCCATGAAACCAGATGATGACCGGCAACTCTTTGGTTGTGTCCGCAGGATGATAAATATCCATCACACATCTTGCTTCTTGCTCTTTGTATGGCACATTCCTACGAAGATTAAAATCCTCCGCAACCATTGAGACGTGTGCAACAATCGACATGGCTGCTACAACTATCGACTTTATTTTCATACAATTTTGATTTTAGTCCTTGAAATGATTCAAACATATCTCAGATTCTTAATTCTTATATACAAAGAAAATCCCCTGTACGCCGGTGCTCGGACAAAGATACGATAAAAAAACGAGACATTGCCCCATCTTTCCAAGGCAAAGCGTGATCTAAAGTCTCCAATAAGAAGTGCGTCTCAGGAAATGATAACAAAAGTAAAACATACTACCCCTCATGAATCCTATCTCATTTCCAACTATCTTTGCAGAACGAAACTGAGGTATTGAAGGATGAGATTCGATTACGATGTAATAGTAGTAGGAGCGGGGCATGCGGGCTGCGAAGCCGCTGCCGCCGCCGCAAATCTGGGCTCGCGTACTTTACTTGTCACAATGGACATGAACAAGATTGCACAAATGAGTTGCAATCCGGCTGTCGGAGGAATTGCCAAAGGCCAAATCGTGCGTGAGATTGATGCCATGGGAGGAATGATGGGTATTGTAACCGACCGGACAGCCATTCAATTCCGGATGCTGAACCGGAGCAAGGGTCCGGCCATGTGGAGCCCGCGCGCGCAGAGTGACCGCGCACGCTTCATTGAAACCTGGCGGCATGTGTTGGAAAATATACCGAATCTGTGGATGTGGCAGGATTGCGTAACCGAATTGATCATCGAGAACGGTCGTGTTTGTGGCGTGAAGACCGGCATGCAGGTGGAATTTCGCGCGGGGGCCGTCGTGCTCACCAATGGAACTTTCCTGAATGGACTAATACATATCGGGCGGACGCAAATCCAAGGCGGACGCATTTCCGAGCCGGCTTCGAAAGGCTTGACGGAACAATTGGCCTCTTTGGGCATTAAATCTGCCCGAATGAAGACCGGGACACCGGTTCGTATTGATGCCCGCAGCGTACATTTCGATGAAATGGCGGAACAGCCCGGCGAAAACGATTTTCATAAATTCTCATATCTGGATACGTCACACCGCGAATTGAAACAGTGTTGCTGCTGGAGTTGCTTCACCAACGAACACGTTCATGAAATTCTTCGGGAAGGCATCCCCGAATCTCCTCTTTACAACGGGCAGATTAAAAGTATCGGCCCGCGTTATTGCCCAAGCATCGAAACGAAGATTGTCATGTTTCCCGATAAGACGCAACACCAGCTTTTCCTGGAACCGGAAGGCGAAAACACGCATGAATTATATCTGAATGGTTTCTCTTCTTCCTTGCCCCTGCCAATCCAATTACGCGCGTTACAGGCGATTCCGGCTTTCCGTGACGTGCAGATTTATCGTCCGGGCTATGCGATTGAATATGATTTCTTCGATCCGACACAATTAAATCATAACCTGGAGACGAAACAAATCAAGAATCTTTTCTTTGCCGGACAAATTAATGGCACGACCGGATACGAAGAAGCCGGAGGTCAGGGATTGGTGGCCGGCATCAATGCCCATATCAATTGTCATGGAGGCAATCCGTTTGTCCTGGGACGTGATGAGGCTTATATCGGCGTGTTAATCGACGACTTGGTGACGAAAGGCGTTGATGAACCTTATCGTATGTTTACGTCGCGGGCGGAATATCGCATCCTGCTTCGCCAAGATGATGCCGACATGCGTCTGACAGAAAAGTCTTATCAATTAGGTCTGGCAGACGGACACCGTTATCGTTTGCTTCAGGAGAAAAAAAAACAGCGTGATCAATTAATTCTTTTCTGCGAAAATTATTCACTTAAACCCCAATGTATTAATGAAGGTCTGGAAAATTCGGGGACTGCTCCCCTGTCTCATGGTTGCAAACTCTTCGATTTGGTTCTTCGTCCGCAGTTGGATTTATACAAGTTGGCAGATTTAATTCCAGATTTGAAAGCCGAATTGGACAAAGTCACTTTGCCGAGGAGAGAAGAAATTATTGAGGCCGCCGAAATCCTGATGAAATACAGCGGGTATATCAAACGGGAGCGACTGATTGCCGACAAGATAAACCGTTTGGAAAATATCCGGATCAAAGGGAAGTTCGATTATAACAGCATTCAGTCTCTATCCACGGAAGCACGGCAGAAACTTTGCCGGATTGACCCTGAAACCATAGCCCAGGCTAACCGAATCCCGGGAATTTCCCCTAATGATATTAACATCCTATTGGTATTGATGGGACGTTAGGTCTGTTCCACGTGAAACATGAGACTTAAAGGGAATATCTGGTTGAAGAAGAAATGAATTAAATCGGATGAACGAAAAAGCACTCGAACATATCAAGACGATCTTGGCAGTCATTCCGGAGAAACCCGGATGCTATCAGTATTTTGATGAGAGAGGAACGATCATCTATGTAGGGAAAGCGAAAAACTTGAAGCGTCGGGTATCGTCTTATTTCAACAAGTATCATGACAGCAACAAAACGCGGATACTCGTCAAACAGATTCGAGATATCAAGTATTTCGTCGTGGAAACGGAAGAGGACGCCCTGCTGCTTGAAAATAATTTAATCAAACAATATCATCCCCGATATAATGTCTTACTGAAAGACGATAAAACTTATCCTTCGATTGTCGTCAAAAATGAATATTTCCCTCGAGTCTATCAAACGCGGAATATTGTCCGTGACGGCTCTCGCTATTACGGACCTTATCCTTCTATTTATACGGCAAAAGTCATGCTGCAACTGATCAAGGATCTTTACCCGATACGAACCTGCAAGTTCCCTTTGACACCGGAATCTATTCGTGAAGGGCATCATAAAGTTTGCTTGGAATATCATATCAAACGTTGCAAAGGTCCGTGCGAAGGTTTGCAGACGCAGGAAGAATACCAGCAGAATATTTCCGAAATCAAAGAAATTCTGCGAGGAAATATTTCTCAAGTGAGCAAGCACCTGTTTGAGCAAATGCAGAGCCTGGCCGCCGAATTGAAATTTGAGGAAGCGCAAAAGGTAAAGGAAAAATATGAAGCCATCGAGAATTATCGTTCCCGCTCAACACTCGTTCCTCCGATGCTTCATAACATAGATGTTTTCTCGATTACTGAAAATGAACCGTCTGCCTATATCAATTATCTGCATATCGGCAATGGTGCCGTTGTCCAAGCCTATACATTCGAGTACAGAAAAAGATTGGACGAAGAAAGCAAGGAGGATTTATTGATAATGGGAATCATTGAAATGCGCAAACGTTTTGAAAGCCATGCGCGGGAAATTATCGTTCCTTTCCCTTTAGATTTGGAACTCAATGGCGTTACGATTACCGTTCCTCAGCGAGGCGACAAGAAGAAGCTGTTGGATTTGTCAATCATGAATGGCAAACAATACAAAATCGACAAATTGAAACAGGCCGAGAAATTGAATCCGGAACAACGGAACACACGATTGCTGAAAGAAATTCAGGAGGCTTTGCATCTAAAGGACTTGCCCGTTCAAATCGAATGTTTTGACAATTCCAATATTCAGGGAAGTGACCCGGTGGCTGCTTGCGTGGTTTTCAAAATGGGGAAACCGTCCAAGCAGGATTACCGGAAATATAATATCAAGACAGTGGTCGGCCCTGACGATTACGCATCCATGAAAGAAGTGGTTCGCCGACGGTATCAACGGGCCATTGAAGAGAAACTTCCTCTGCCCAATTTGATTATTACCGACGGAGGGAAAGGGCAAATGGAGGTGGTGCGTTCCGTTGTGGAAGACGAATTGCATCTTTCCATTCCGATTGCAGGCTTGGCAAAAGACAGCCGCCATCGGACGGCCGAATTGTTGTATGGCTTTCCTCCGGAAACCGTCGGCATGAAATTAGACAGCCCGTTGTTCCATTTGCTGGCTCGGATGCAGGACGAAGTGCATCGTTTCGCCATTACGTTCCATAAGGATAAACGGAGTAAAGGACAAACCCGTTCGGAATTGGATACAATCAAAGGTGTCGGTGAAAAGACGAAAACAGCACTTCTCCGAGAGTTCAAGAGCATAAAACGAATCCGGGAAGCGGACTTGGAAGCTCTCGCAAAGATTGTGGGCAAGGCCAAAGCCAAAACGATAAAAGAAAGTTTGAATCAAGGTAAATAATTAACATGAGAACAGTTATTCAGCGCGTGCAACATGCCTCCGTGACGATAGATGGTACGTTGAAGTCTAAAATCGGGAAAGGAATGTTGGTCTTGGTCGGAATAGAAGATCGGGACACGCAGGAAGATATTGAATGGCTTTGCAAGAAGATATGCAATTTGCGGATCTTCGATGACGAAAACGATGTCATGAATCGTTCCGTCGTTGAGATTGGCGGCGAGATTTTGGTGGTCAGCCAGTTTACATTGCAGGCTTCCACGAAGAAAGGCAATCGCCCCTCCTATTTAAAAGCGTCCAAACCGGATTTTGCCGTCCCGATGTATGAAAAGTTCTGTGCGGAAATGGGACTTCACTTGGGAAAGGAAGTGCAAACCGGGACTTTTGGAGCGGACATGAAAGTGGAATTAGTGAATGACGGCCCGGTCACGATCTGGATTGACAGCCAAAACAAGGAATGAAATGAAACAGGAAATAACACTCCGGGAGGCCCAGCAACGTGTCGATGATTGGATAAAGACGTATGGCGTCCGTTATTTCAACGAGCTGACGAATATGGCGATGCTGATGGAGGAAGTCGGAGAAGTCGCGCGTCTGATCGGCCGCATTTACGGAGAGCAATCATTCAAGGAAAGCGATAAGGGAAAAGACCTGGGCGACGAAATGGCGGACGTCTTGTGGGTATTGATTTGCCTGGCGAATCAAACAGGAATCGATTTGACGGCCGCCTTTGAGAAGAACCTGCAGAAGAAAACAGCCCGCGACAAAGAAAGGCATATAAACAATCAAAAACTATAAATCATGGAACATACTCACGACTGCCATTGCGATTGCAGGCATGATCACGGAATGGAAATGGAAGAACGTCCTGAAGAATTTGCCAAGGTGAATGCCGACAAATATCATGAGGCGATGGGCAAATTTGAACCGGCCGGGACGGATGAAGAAGTCAAAGCCCGGGCAACGGCGTTGCTGGACAGGCATGCCAAGGAGAATTTCACGCCGGATGTCTTGAAGAAAATACACGGTTGCATTGACCTGACCTCATTGACGAGCCTGGACACGAAAGAGAGCATTTGGGAAATGGTCGAATCCGTGAATGATTATGAAGGCACTCATCCGGACGTGCCAAACGTGGCGGCCATTTGCGTATATCCCATTTTCGTGGAGACTGTCAAGCAGGCATTGACGGCCCGGGATGTAAAGATAGCGGCCGTCGGCGGCGGGTTCCCGGCTTCCCAGACGTTTACGGAAATAAAAGTGGCGGAAACGGCCATGAGCGTGATGGAAGGGGCCGACGAGATTGATGCCGTCATTAACCTGGGCTTTTTCATGGAAGAGAATTACGAGGAGATGTGCGACGAACTGGCCGAAATCAAGGATAGCTGCCGGGGCGCCCGCCTGAAGGTCATTTTGGAAACAGGGGCTCTGGCCACGGCCGAGAACATCCGCAAGGCATCTGTCCTGGCTTTGTATTCGAATGCTGATTTCATCAAGACTTCCACCGGGAAAGGTTATCCGGGCGCCTCGCCGGAAGCCGCATACGTAATGTGCCGGGTGATTCGCCGTTATCACGAACTGACGGGACGGAAAGCGGGCATCAAGGTTTCCGGGGGAATCCGTACAGCCGAAGATGCCGTCGATTATTATACGATTGTCAAGGAAGTGCTGGGCGACGAATGGCTGGGAAATGATTTGTTCCGCATCGGGGCCAGCAGCCTGGCAGGTGACATAGAACGCCGTCTAAGCAAATAGCCTCCCTCAAAAACGGATATAATTGATGCTTTTCAATAATCGACGACAAAACATGGAAAGAATTGCAAGCCTCCGAC
>CAYRFT010000091.1:0-6532 GCA_964423585.1 uncultured Parabacteroides sp.
CGATCATGCCGAAATGGGCGATGGGCTACTGGCAGAGCCGCGAGAAGTACAACACACGCGAAGAAGTGCTTTCCACCCTGAAAGAATTCCGCAAGCGGCAGATCCCGATTGACAATATTGTAATCGACTGGCTCCACTGGAAGCAGGATGCGTGGGGAAGCCACGAGTTTGACCTTGAACGCTTCCCCGACCCCAAAGGGATGGTTGACTCCATCCACGCCATGAACGGGCATCTGATGATCTCCGTCTGGCCCAAGTTCTACGCCACGACCGAGCACTATAAGGAATTTGACGAAAAAGGCTGGATGTACCGACAGGCCATCAAGGACAGCATCAAGGACTGGGTAGGCCCCGGCTACTTAGGCTCTTTCTATGACGCATACGCCCCGGATGCCCGCAAGCTCTTCTGGAAACAGATAGAGGAGCACTATTATCCCCTCGGCATCGATGCCTGGTGGATGGATGCCAGCGAGCCGAATATCCGCGACTGCACGGATTTGCAATATCGTAAAGACTTGTGCGGCCCGACGGCACTCGGCCCTTCCGCCAAGTTCTTCAACGCATACGCGCTGATGAATGCCGAGGCCATCTATGACGGGCAGCGCGGTGTGGATCCCGACAAGCGTGTCTTCTTGTTGACGCGCTCCGGTTTTGCAGGGCTGCAACGCTATTCCACCGCTACCTGGAGTGGTGACATCGCCACCCGCTGGGAGGACATGAAAGCACAAATCTCTGCCGGATTGAATTATGCAGTCAGCGGTATTCCTTACTGGACGATGGACATCGGCGGGTTCTGTGTGGAGAACCGCTATGTGGACGGGCAAAATGAATTCAACAAGAGTGGCCGTGAAACGGAGGACTACAAGGAGTGGAGAGAGTTGAATGCCCGCTGGTACCAGTTCGGTGCTTTCTGCCCGCTGTTCCGTTCGCATGGCCAATATCCCTATCGTGAGGCCTGGAACATTGCTCCGGCAGGGCATCCGTGTTACAACTCCATCGTTTACTATACGAAGTTGCGCTACAACCTGATGCCGTATATCTATTCTTTGGCAGGGATGACTTATTTCGATGATTATACCATCATGCGTCCGTTGGTAATGGATTTCACGGCTGATGCAAATGTCAACAACGTCGGCGACCAGTTCATGTTCGGGCCTGCCCTGCTGGTGGCTCCGGTTTATGAATACGGTGCGCGCAGCCGTGAGGTTTACTTCCCGGCAGGCTGCGGCTGGTACGACTTCTATTCCGGCAAATATATGGACGGCGGCCAAAAACTGAAAGTGGATGCTCCTTATGAACGTATTCCGCTTTACGTATGCGAGGGTGCCATTGTTCCTTACGGTCCGGACATGCAATACAGTGATGAAAAGCCGGCTTCGGAAATCACGCTCTACGTCTATGCGGGCAAGGATGGCGCATTCACGCTTTACGAAGATGAAGGCGTGAACTACAACTACGAAAAAGGGCAATACGCCACCATACCGTTTGCCTATAATGAGGCAGAAGGAACATTGGTCATCGGCGACCGCACGGGCGACTTCCCCGGCATGCTGAAAGAACGTACTTTCAATGTAGTGAAGGTTACCAAAGAGCAGCCCCAACCGTTCGATTTGAAAGCGAAGGGCACAGTCGTAAAGTATGATGGAAAAGCACAGACCGTTAAATTATAATCAAATGGAGTGGTGTCGGAGGGCATTACGCATCAAGGCACCGCTTCCATCGTTTCCAGATGTCGAATATTATATTAGGAATTCATTGCCATGAATAAAATCATTTTGTCATTGACCGGATTATTCTTGTTGGCCGGTTGCAATGCTTCTAAAGAAAAAGTTAGTGATGACCGTCGTGTGGATTTCACTGCCAATTGGACTTTCCGTTTGGCAGACGATACGGCTGCTGCCCGTCCGGATTACGACGATACGGGATGGCGGAAGTTGAACCTGCCTCATGACTGGGCTATTGAAGGGGAATTTAGCCAGGACAATCCGTCAGGTACAGGTGGAGGCGCTCTCCCCGGCGGTATAGGCTGGTATCGCAAGGTTTTTACCATTGACAAAGCCGATAAGGGCAAGAAGCTGCGTATCGATTTTGACGGTGTCTATATGAACTCCACCGTTTATATCAACGGGCATGAACTTGGAACACGCCCTTACGGATATATCTCGTTCAGTTATGATTTGACTCCTTATATCAAGTGGGGAGGACAGAACGTGCTGGCCGTCCGTGTGGACAACGCCGAACAACCCAATTCGCGTTGGTATTCGGGCTGCGGCATCTATCGCAATGTGTGGCTGACGAAGTTGAACCCGGTGCACGTGGCGCAATGGGGTACTTATGTGATGGCCGATGAAGTTTCAAAAGACAGTGCGTGCATCACGGTGCGTACCACTTTGGATAATGAACAAGATTCGGAGGATGCTCCGATAGTATTGGTGTCCGAACTGATTGACGAGGAAGGGAAGGTCGCAGGCAAGGCTTCAACTTCACTGACTCTACAACCGGGAGAGCACCTTGAAGCTGTGCAGGGGATAACTGTTGGAAATCCGGAATTGTGGAGCATTGAGCGTCCTTACCTTTATAATATCAGGACGGAGGTGTTGATGGCAGGCGTGACCGTGGATATATACAATACTCCTTTCGGAATCCGCACTTTCCGTTTCGATGCGCAGAAGGGGTTTATCCTGAATGGCGAACCGGTGAAGATAAACGGTGTCTGCCTGCATCACGACTTAGGTTGCTTGGGAGCTGCGGTAAATACACGCGCCATCGAGCATCGGCTGGAAATACTGAAGGAAATGGGCTGCAACGGCATCCGCTGTTCCCACAACCCTCCTGCACCGGAGCTGCTTGACCTTTGCGACCGTATGGGCTTTATCGTGATGGATGAAACTTTCGATATGTGGCGTAAGAAAAAGACCCTCCACGATTATTCGCGTTACTTTGACGAATGGCACGAACGCGACTTGACGGATCTTGTCATGCGCGACCGCAACCATCCCTCCATCTTTATGTGGAGCATCGGGAATGAAGTGCTGGAACAGTGGACGGATGCCAATGCCGACACGCTGAGCATAGAGGAGGCCAATCTTATCCTGAACTTCGGTCATAGAACGGATATGCCGATGAAAGACGGAGTATCCGTCAACTCACTGCTGACGAAAAAACTGTCGGACATGGTGAAGAATCTTGATGCCACACGTCCCGTGACGGCAGGCTGCAATGAGCCGAGCCCGGATAATCATTTATTTCGTTCCGGCGCACTTGACATTATCGGCTTCAACTATCATGACGACTGGTTTGCCGGTGTTCCCGAGAACTTCCCGGGTAAGCCGTTCCTTGTGACGGAAAGCGTTTCCGGTCTGATGACACGCGGTTACTACCGGATGCCAAGCGACTCGATGTTCATCTGGCCCAAACGTTGGGACAAGTCTTTCTATGATCCTTCCTTCTCTTGTTCTTCCTACGACAATTGCCACGTCCCTTGGGGAAACCGTCATGAAGGGACTATGCGTCATGTAAAGAACAACGACTTTATCAGCGGGCAATATGTCTGGACGGGGTTCGACTATATCGGCGAGCCTACTCCTTACGGCTGGCCGGCACGCAGCTCATATTTTGGCATTATCGACCTGGCCGGTTTCCCGAAGGATGTTTACTACCTGTATCAGTCCGAATGGCGACCCGACAAGACCGTGTTGCACGTCTTTCCGCATTGGAACTGGACACCGGGGCAGGATATCGACTTGTGGGCATATTATAACAATGCCGACGAAGTGGAGCTTTTTATCAATGGGAAGTCACAGGATGTGCGCAGCAAGGGGAAAGATGATTTCCATGTGATGTGGCGCGTGAAGTATGAGCCGGGCAAGGCAAAGGTCGTTGCCCGTAAGGATGGAAAGGTCGTTGCCGAACAGGAAATATGCACGGCGGGCGAACCGGCACAGATTTGCCTGACTCCCGACCGCGATACCATTCTGGCGGATGGCAAGGACTTGAGTTTTATCACGGTTGAGATAAAGGACAAGGAGGGGAACCTGTGTCCGAATGCAGAAAACGAGGTAAGCTTTGCCGTGGAAGGGGACGGATTCATTGCGGGAGTGGACAACGGGAATCCTGTTTCCATGGAGAAGTTCAAAGACAACCACCGTAAGGCGTTTTATGGAAAATGTCTGGTCGTGGTGCAGAATAACGGCATCCCCGGAAGAATCAAAGTGACGGCTGCGGCTGACGGATTGGAGACGGCAACGGCGGACATTCAAGTCAGGTAACAATCATTAATGAATTAAGATATGAAAAGTAAGTTTTTTGCAACCCTGTTTTTAGTATGTTCCATGGATATTGTGCCGGCACAGACACCTGTCTATTTGGATGAAACACAACCCATGGAAGCGCGGGTGAAGGATGCCCTTGACCGGATGACATTGGAAGAGAAGGTGGCTCTTTGCCATGCGCAGAGTAAATTCAGCAGCGCGGGTGTGCCCCGGCTCGGCATTCCGGAACTTTGGATGAGCGACGGCCCCCACGGTGTCCGTGCCGAAATCAATTGGAACGACTGGGGATATGCCAACTGGACCAATGACAGCATTACGGCTTTCCCCGCGTTGTCTTGCCTGGCTGCCACTTGGAATCCGGAAATGTCCGCCAAGTATGGCAAGGCCGTCGGTGAGGAAGCCCGTTACCGTGAGAAGGATGTGTTGCTGGGCCCCGGTGTCAACATTTACCGTACCCCGATGAATGGGCGGAATTTTGAATATATGGGGGAAGACCCTTATCTGGCAAGCGTGATGTGCGTGCCTTACATCCAAGAATTGCAGAAGAACGGGGTGGCGGCTTGCGTCAAGCACTATGCCCTGAATAACCAGGAACTGTGGCGCGGCCATATCGACGTGCATCTCAGCGACCGTGCCTTGCATGAAATCTATCTGCCGGCATTCAAGGCCGCGGTAGAGAAGGGTGGCGCATGGAGCATCATGGGGGCTTACAATAAAATACGCGGCCAGCATGCCTGCCACAACGATTTGACGCTTGAAAAGATTTTGAAAGGCGACTGGAAGTTCGACGGTTGCGTCATTACCGACTGGGGTGGCGCCCACGATACTTATGAAGCGGCCGTCAACGGGCTGGATATCGAGATGGGTTCCTACACCAACGGCCTGACTTCCGAGAGCGCGTTCACCTACGACGATTATTATCTTGCCGCCCCCTACCTCCGTATGCTAAAAGACGGCAAAGTGCCGATGTCCACGATAGACGACAAGGCTTCCCGCATCCTTCGCCTGATATTCCGCACGGCCATGAACAGCCGGAAGCCGTATGGCTCGGTAGCGACGGATGAACATTATGCCGTTGCCCGCGAGATAGGCGATGAAGGCATTGTCTTGCTGAAGAATGCACCGGTGGCGAAGGATGGCGTCCCGTTGCTGCCGATTGCTGCCGACAAATACCGGAACATCCTCGTGGTGGGCGACAATGCCGTGCGTATGCTGAACCAGGGAGGGGGCTCCTCCGAACTGAAAGTGAAGGACATGGTATCTCCGTTGGACGGCCTGCGCGCCGTTTATGGCGAGAAGGTGACTTATGCGAAGGGGTATGCCGCCGGCCGGCCGATGTACGGGTTTGCAGAGGAAATCCCGCAAAACGTGACGGACTCGCTGCGTGCGGAAGCGGTGGAAATGGCAAAGCAGGCGGACTTGGTGATATTGGTTGGCGGACTGAACAAGAACCATTTCCAGGACTGCGAGGGCGGCGACCGCCTGGAATACGGCCTGCCTTTCGGACAAGATGAGCTGATCGAGGCTTTGCTGGGGGCAAACAAGAACCTGGTCTTGGTGCTTCTCAGCGGCAATGCGGTGGAAATGCCGTGGATAGCCCGCGTTCCCGCCATTGTGCAGGGCTGGTATTTGGGTTCCATGGGCGGGCAGTCCCTGGCTGACATCCTGAGCGGCGAGGTGAATCCGAGCGGCAAGCTGCCTTTCTCTTTCCCTGCCAAGCTGGCGGATTGCGGCGCGCATGCTTTCGACGAACTGGCTTATCCGGGCGACAGCATCCAGGAGGAATACAAGGAAGACATCCTGGTGGGTTATCGCTGGCATGATACCAAAAAAATTCCGGCGCTCTTCCCCTTCGGCCATGGGTTGAGCTACACGACCTTTGCGTATGGCAAACCGGAGGCCTCCGCAAAGACCCTGTCTGCCGACGGTACGCTGACGGTGACGGTTGCCGTGAAGAATACGGGCAGCGTCGCCGGGAAAGAGATCGTGCAGCTTTACGTGGGCGATGAAAAATGCAGCGTGCCCCGCCCGGTAAAGGAGCTGAAGCATTTTGCAAAAGTCGCCTTGCAGCCGGGCGAGGAGAGGAGCGTGGCTTTCACCCTTACTCCTGACGATCTGAAGTTCTACGACGAGGCTTCCTCCGCCTGGAAATACGAACCCGGCAAATTCAAGGCTTACGTTTGCGCTTCGTCTGCCGATGTCCGCGGCGTGGTTTCGTTTGAAATGAAATAATCCCCGTAATAAAAACTCTCCTATAAGAC
>CAYRFT010000092.1:0-6529 GCA_964423585.1 uncultured Parabacteroides sp.
GCCCGCTTCCCTATTTTTTCCCGCTTTATTTTAGGACAATATTGCGGAAATACATATTTTTGCGATAGTAAACAGGTTTGGACAGGACAAAATGGCATACAAGGAGAAAATAAACCAGTTGCTCGCCGGCGTACAGGAACTGGAAAGCCTGGTCGGGAGGCTGTCGGCGGAAGAAAATCCGGGGTTCCAATTGCTCTCGGAGGCGGGCAGCCGCGCCTGTTCCGTCGTGGAGGGGATAAAGGAAATAGAAGACGAACAAATCCGGCTGCTGGAGGCCCGCCTGGCGGAGCGGCAGGAAGAACGGGCGCGCCTGGCGGGGCTCCTCGGACCAGGCCGGGCGGAAGAGGAGGCCGTCGAAAAGGAAGCGCCGCAGGCCGGGCAAGGAAAGGGGAACGTGTCGCTGAACGACCTGCTGGGGAAAAAGAATTTGTCCGATTTCCGCAAGGCCTTCAGCTTGAACGACCGGTTTCGTTTCCGCCGCGACCTTTTCCGCGGGGATGAAGGGCTGATGAACCGGGTGATTGCCGATTTGGACCGGGCGGGCTCGCTGGAAGAGGCCCTCCGCTACATCGAGGAGAATTTGCAGTGGGACGTGAACACGGATGAAACGGCCGCCGACTTCATCAGGCTCCTGGAAAAAAGATATGTCTGACCAAAAAGCAAGCATTTCAAAAAAAAGAGCACCCATGGCAAAATTGACAGTAGTCCCTACCCCGGTCGGAAACCTGGAAGACATGACATTCCGGGCCGTCCGCGTGCTGAAGGAAGCCGACCTGGTGCTGGCCGAGGACACGCGCACCACGGGAATCTTGTTCGCGCACTATGGGATACGGAGCAAAATGCAGCCGCACCACAAATTCAACGAACACAAGACGGTCGAACAACTGGCGGCCCGGATAAAGGCGGGCGAGGACATCGCCCTGGTGTCGGATGCGGGCACGCCGGCCATTTCGGACCCCGGCTTCATGCTGGTGCGCGAATGCGTGCGCCAAGGCGTGGACGTGGAATGCCTGCCGGGGGCGACGGCCTTCGTCCCGGCGTTGGTCGCTTCCGGCTTGCCGAACGAAAAATTCTGTTTCGAGGGTTTCCTCCCGCAAAAGAAAGGACGGCAGGCGCGCCTGACGAGGCTGGCGGAAGAAGAACGGACGGTTGTCTTCTACGAATCGCCCTACCGGCTGGTCAAGACGCTCATGCAGTTTGCCGGTTTCTTCGGCGCCGGCCGGCAGGTGTCCGTCTCGAGGGAAATATCGAAAGTGCACGAGGAGACGGTGCGCGGGACGCTGGAAGAAGTCATCCGGCATTTCTCCGAACACGAGCCGAAAGGCGAGATTGTCATCGTGCTGGCAGGCTTGGACCGGAAAAAGGAAGGAGAGCGGAAGAAAATGTTTAACGAACTAAATGATAAGCAATGAAAAAAGTATTAGCAGCATGTGTTTGTACGGCAATGTTGGCCTCTTGCGGCCAGCAATCCGCGGAGTATCGGAAACTCAAGACGGAGAACGATTCCCTCCGGATTGAAAATACGAAAGCCACCAGCGATCTGAATGAAATGCTGGAGACTTTGGACGATATCGAGTCGGGCTTCCAGTCTATCAAGGAGGCAGAGCATTATTTGTCGGTGCAGAAGCAGGCCGGTGAAGAAATGACCCCGAGCCGCCGTGAGCAGATCAAGCAGAACATGCAATTTGTCTCGGAAACACTGAAGAAGAACAAAGAGCAGATAGAGGATCTGCAAAAAAAACTGGACCAGACCGGCAACAAGAACGCGGCTTTGCAAAAAATGGTGGACCGCCTGTCGAAGGAGTTGAATGAAAAGACAGCGCAGATTGTCGCCCTGCAAGAGGACTTGGCGAACAAGAACGTGCGCATCCAAGAGCTGGACAACATGGTGGCCGCCTTGAATGAAGACGTCGAAAACCTCTCCACGACGGCAGCCGCGCAGTCTGAAAAGATCGACGCGCAAGACGAGGAGCTCAACAAGGCCTATTATTGCTTCGGGACAGCCAAGGAGCTGAAGGCCCAAAACATCTTGAGCAAGAAAGGAATCTTCTCGAAGACCAAAATATTGCAGGATGGCTTCAACAAGGATTATTTCATCACGATCGATATCCGCGAAGTGACCGAGATTCCCCTTTTCGCTTCCAAGGCAAAGCTGCAATCCAATCATCCGGACGGCTCTTACGAGTTCGTCAAGGATGAAGACGGAAACATGACGCTGAAAGTCACGGACCCGAAGACGTTCTGGAGCCTGAGCCGCTACTTGGTCATTGAAGTAGGGTGATGAAATCAAAAGCATTTCATAGCGGGAACCATAAAATGAAGCAATAGGAAGAAACAACCTGAAGACATCCGGAATGAAGCCGTGCTTGCAGCATATCTACGATTTTTACAAGGATGGTTTCCTGAGCATGAGGCTGGGGAAGCTCCTTTGGCTGATCATACTGGTCAAGCTCTTCATCATCTTCTTCATTCTGAAACTTTTCTTTTTCCCTGATTTCTTGGGGAAGTATAAAACTCCGGCGGAAAAAAGGGAGTATGTCTCCGGGGAGCTGGTCAACCGGGCTAATTATTTTACCAATTATTTTACCAAATAACACCATGCACCATGATTGCGAATATCGACACCTCATTGATTGACTGGTCGAGGGCGCAGTTTGCCCTCACGGCCATGTATCATTGGCTTTTTGTGCCCCTCACGTTGGGCTTGGGCGTCATCCAGGCCCTGATGGAAACGCTGTATGTGAAAACGGGGAAGGAACATTGGAAGACGACCGCCCGTTTTTGGATGAAACTGTTTGGAGTCAATTTTGCCATCGGCGTTGCCACCGGATTGGTCCTCGAATTTGAATTCGGGACAAACTGGTCCAATTACAGCTGGTTTGTAGGGGACATATTCGGAGCCCCGCTTGCCATCGAAGGCATCGTCGCTTTTTTCATGGAGGCGACTTTCATAGCCGTCATGTATTTCGGGTGGGACAAGGTAAGCAAGCGCTTCCATCTGGTCTCCACGTGGCTGACCATTGCCGGGGCGACGCTCTCGGCTTTATGGATTCTGGTGGCCAATGCCTGGATGCAATATCCGGCGGGCATGCACTTCAACCCGGATACCGTCCGGAACGAGATGCTTGACTTTTGGGCCGTGGCCCTCTCCCCGGTTGCCCTCAACAAGTTTTTCCACACGGTCTTGTCCGGGTGGGTAACAGGGGCGACCTTTGTCATCGGCGTGAGCTGCTGGTACCTGTACAAGAAACGCGAACAGGCCTTTGCCTTGCGGAGCATCAAGGTCGGGGCCGCCTTCGGGCTGGCCGCTTCCGTCCTGCTGCTCTGGACCGGCGACGGCTCGGCCTACCAGGTAGCCGACAAGCAACCGATGAAGCTTGCCGCCATGGAAGGTTTATACCAAGGCGAGAAAGGGGCCGGATTGGTCGGCATCGGGCTTCTCAACCCGGCCCATGACACTTACGACAGCCCGGAAAACCCCTTCCTCTTCAAAATAGAAATCCCGAAGATGCTGTCTTTGCTGGCAGGGCGGGATGCCGATGCCTTTGTCCCCGGCATCGCCGATTTGATGGAAGGAGGATACATTGACAAGACAGGCAAGCCCGCCTTGTCGGCCGAGGAAAAGATGGCCAAGGGGAAACTGGCAATCCAGGCGTTGGCCGATTACCGCCAGGCGAAGAAGGACAAGGACGAAGCCGCCATGGCCGCCCACCGGTCCGCATTGGAAGAGAATTTCGCCTACTTCGGCTACGGGTACCTGAAAGATCCGGCGGAACAGATTCCCCCGGTCGGGCTTTCCTTCTATTCGTTCCACGTGATGGTCCTTTTGGGCGGATACCTGATGCTGCTCTTCGTGGCAATCTGTATCCTGCACAGGAAACCGTCTTTCCTGCACATGCGCTGGCTGCACCTCGTCGCCTTGTGGAGCATCCCTCTGGCCTATATAGCGGGCCAGGCAGGATGGATCGTGGCGGAAGTGGGCAGGCAGCCTTGGGCCATCCAAGACATTTTGCCGACGGTGGCCGGCATCTCCCGCCTCGAAACGGCCTCCGTGCAAACGACCTTCTTCCTTTTCCTGGTTCTCTTTACCGTCTTGCTCGTCGCCGAACTGCGTATCCTGGCAAAGGCAATCCAGGCCGGGCCGGAAGCGGAACCGGGCCATACCCAAACAAACGAATAATAGCAACATCTTAAAAGAAACGATCCTATGGAAACATCAACCTATATTTTCTTGCAGCATTACTGGTGGTTTCTCATTTCGCTTTTAGGCGGAATCCTGGTTTTCCTCTTATTTGTCCAGGGCGGGCAGTCGCTGCTGTTCCAGCTCGGGAAGACTGAAACCCGGCAACAGATGCTTATCGAATCGACCGGGAAGAAATGGGAACTGACATTCACCACGCTGGTCACTTTCGGCGGCGGCTTCTTTGCCTCCTTCCCTTTATTCTATTCGACCAGCTTCGGCGGAGCCTACTGGGTATGGATGCTTATCCTGCTGTGCTTCGTATTGCAGGCCGTCTCATACGAATATCAGGCGCGGAAGGGGAACCTGCTCAGCAAAAAGACATACCGCATATTTCTCCTCATCAATGGAATTGCCGGGCCTGTCCTGCTGGGGACGGCCGTCGGCACTTTCTTCAGCGGGGCTGAATTCATCGTGGACAAGGAGCAGTTGAGCGTCCTTTCCATGCCCGTCATTTCCCGGTGGGCGACCCCCTGGCACGGATTGGAGGCCGTATTGAACGTCTGGAATGTCTGCCTCGGGATTGCCGTCTTTTTCCTGTCGCGCGTTTTGGCCATTCTCTACTTCATCAACAACGTGGAGGACGAAGAAATCAGGAGGCTAAGCCGGAAACGCCTGCCGTCAGAGAGCCTGGCATTCCTGCTGTTCTTCCTCGCTTTCCTCGTCCACTGGCTGGTAGCCGACGGCTTTGCCGTCAACCCGGACACGCAGGAAATCTTCATGCAGCCGTACAAGTACGCCCTGAACTTGCTCGAGATGCCATACGTGGCGGGCATTTTGTTGGCGGGCGTCGCCTTGGTCCTGTGGGGAATCGGGAAGACCTGCTTGGATTCTTCCTTCCGGAAAGGCATCTGGTTCAGCGGGACGGGAACCGTACTGACGGTCCTTGCCATCTTGCTGTGTGCAGGCTGGAACCATACGGCCTATTACCCCTCGGTGGCCGACTTGCAAAGTTCATTGACGCTGCAGAACAGTTGTTCCAGCCCGTTCACCCTGAAAGTCATGAGTCTCGTGTCCTTGCTGATACCGTTCGTCCTGGCGTATGTCTCCTATGCCTGGAGGGCCATCGACCTGAAACCGAAAAAGGAATGATTCAAGAATAAAACGGAGAATCCCATAAAACCAGAAACGGCGTAGCTTCCCGCCAGGCCGTTTCTACATTTAACCGTTTTAAACAAAAAGAAAAAAAATAGTCAAGGTTTGCCACTTTAAGATGATGTAACTGCCCTTGCCAAAAGGACAGCGGGCAAATATAACAATATAAACCCGAACGGGACAAGGAAAAGAAGCCTTTTCATGTTTTTTTGCACAAACCGCGGAGATTTGCATCGTCTTCCGACAAAAAGTATTCCCTCATGGCCGATTTTGAACTGAACATTTTAGGATGCGGCTCCGCTTTGCCCACGACGCGCCATCTGGCCTCCTCCCAGGTCATCGACTTGCGCGACAAGCTGTACATGATCGACTGCGGGGAGGGCACCCAGGTGCAGATGCGGCGGATGAGAATCAAGTTCAGCCGCCTGAACCATATCTTCATCTCGCACCTGCACGGCGACCATTGCTTCGGCTTGCCCGGCCTGATATCCACCCTCGGCATGCTGGGAAGGAACGGCGACCTGTTCGTTTACGGCCCGGAGGGGGTGGGCGCGTACCTGGATGCCATGCTCCGGCTGTTTTGCCAGAGGCTTCCTTTCAACGTCAGGTTCACCCCGGTCAACACGCAAGGACAGGAGCTGGTCATGGAAGACCGTTCGGTCGCGGTCTATTCCATCCCGCTCAGGCACCGGGTCCCGTGCTGCGGATTCCTTTTCAAGGAAAAACAGCGGGACCCGCACATCATCCGCGAGATGATCGATTTCTACCGGATACCCGTGAAGGAACTCCAATACATCAAGCAGGGGGCCGATTACGTCACGCCCGACGGCAGAAGCGTCCCCAACCGCCTCCTGACACGCCCGGCCAAGCCCGCCCGCTCGTATGCTTATTGCGCGGACACGGCCTACCAGCCCGGAATCGTCCCTTGCATCCGCCAGGCCGATTTGTTGTACCACGAGGCCACGTTCCTGGAGCTTGATGCCGCCCGCGCCCGCAAGACGTTCCATTCGACCGCCAAGGAAGCGGCCGTCATCGCCCGCGATGCCGAAGTCAAACAGTTGCTCATCGGGCATTACTCCGCCTGCTACGAAGACCCGCTGCCGCTCATGCAGGAGGCCGCGGCCGTATTCCCCCATACCCTGCTCGCCAAGGAAGGGCTGAAAATAAACCTGTAAGGAAATAAACGGCCGCCCC
>CAYRFT010000093.1:0-6500 GCA_964423585.1 uncultured Parabacteroides sp.
GCCCCCGGGATTTTCATGCGGTTTCTTTTGATAATCAAAAAACTTTCTGTAATTTGCGAAACGCAAAAACACACGGACCATGAATAAGGAAAAATTTGACATTGAATACGTTTTGGGCAACGTCTCCCGCTCCAGCCTGTGGAACCACGTCACGACTTCGAGGGGATTGTCCTCCTGGTTTGCCGAGAAAGTCTCCGTGAAAAACAACATCTACACGTTCATGTGGCACAAAGACGAAATGAAGGCCCGCGCGGAAGTGATCAAGCCAAAAGAACGTATCCGATATTTCCCGGAGGCGGAGAATGACATCTTTCCCTCCTATATCGAGTTTTCCATCCACACGCAGGAGCTGACGGGGACGACCTCGCTGCGGGTCACGGATTTTGCGGAGGCCGGCGAGAAGAAAGACGCCATCGACCTGTGGAATTCTCAAATCCAGGCGTTGAAGCGCTCGCTCGGCATTTAGTGTAGTTTCACATATAAAAAAAGGTTATTATCTTTTTTTGCGCTACTTTTGCCACTCCAATTCACGAGGGATGTTGAGCGTAAAACGACTATATACTTTCATGCTGCAGACTTTCCTGCCGCTTTTCCTGATGACTTTCGGCATTTGCCTGTTCATTGTCTTGATGCAGTTCCTGTGGAAATACATCGACGACATGGTGGGAAAGGGACTGGAGATGAAAGTGCTGGCGGAGATGTTCTTTTATGCGGCCATGGGACTGGTCCCCATGGCTTTGCCTTTGTCTATCCTGTTGGCCTCGCTGATGACTTTCGGCAACCTGGGGGAGCGGCTGGAATTGCTGGCGATGAAGTCGGCGGGCGTTTCGCTGATCCACATCATGCGTCCGCTCATCATCTTCGTCGCCGTGGTCAGCACGGGCGCGTTCTTCTTCCAGGACCGGGTCATGCCTGTCGTGCAGGTGAAGCTCTACACGCTGCTCTATTCCATCAAGCAGAAATCGCCCGAGCTGGAAATCCCGGAAGGCATATTCTACAAGGAAATCACGGGCTTCAATGTCTATGTCAGGGAAAAGGTGCCCGGGACCGGGCTTTTGAAGGACCTGATGATCTACGATTATTCGGAGGGCTTCAACAACGCGCGGGTGATCGTTGCCGATTCGGGGCGGCTGAAGACTTCCGCGGACAAGCTTTATCTGGTCCTTTCTTTGTACGACGGGGAATCGTTCGAGAACCTGAAGAGCCAGACGCAGAACGCGAAGAGCCGGGCGGCCGTCCCTTACCGGCGGGAATCGTTCGCCACCAAAGACATCCTGGTCGAGTTTGATGCGAATTTCAACCGCACCGACGAGTCCCTCATGCAAAACCAGTTCATCGGGAAAAGGCTGTCCGAGCTGCAGGCTTCCGTCGATTCGATGGGCGCGCGCCTCGACAGCATCAAGCGCGAGAACGCTTCCATCATCCTGCGGCAGTCTTATCGCCAGGAATTCGCCGGCAACAGGGCCGCGAACGGGAAAAGCCGGCCCGTCTCGGCCATCGATTCCCTGGCACCCATCGCCCGGAACATGACGCTGGACTTCGACAGCCTCTATCAATCCATGACGCCCGGCAAGCAGTCGGCCGTCTTGAGCAGGGCGAAATCCAAGCTTGAGAGCACCCGGTCGGAAATGATTTTCAAGGCATCCACCATCGGGGAGGAGGCGTACAAGGTGCGCCGGCACCTCACCGAGTGGCATAAGAAGTTTACCCTCTCTTTCGCGTGCCTCATTTTCTTCTTCATCGGGGCGCCGCTGGGAGCCATCATCCGGAAAGGAGGGCTGGGCATGCCGGTCGTTATCTCGGTGTTCCTTTTCATTTTCTATTATATCATCGACAACATAGGCTTCAAGATGGCGCGCGACGGCATCTGGGAAGCCTGGGAAGGGATGTGGCTGAGCGCGGCCGTTCTGGCCCCCTTGGGCATTTTCTTGACGTACAAGGCGGTCAACGACTCGGTCATCATGAATGCCGACACGTATGTCAACGCCTTGAAAAGTTTGGTGGGGAAAAGGGTCGGCCGGAGGGTCGAACGTAAGGAGGTCATCATTTATACGCCCGACTACGATGCCGTCTTGCCACGCCTGGCGCGGTTTTCGGCCGATTGCAGGCGATACGTGCAGAATCATCGCCGCTGGATCAGTTACGTCCGCTACTGGAAATCCGGAGGAAAAGATCCCGAAGCCGAAGCCCTGGCGCACGAGCTGGAAGCCATCGTCGATGAACTGTCCAATTCCGACCAGAACCTTTTGCTGAACAAACTCATAGACTATCCGGTCATCAGCAATTACCGCCAGTTGGATTTCAGCGCGGACAGGAAGGCGGCCCTGGCCGTCGGTTGCTTCCTCCCGTTGGGATTGCCAATCTATCTTTTTGCCGTTTATCAGCGGAAATTGTTACGGCAAGACATAAATACGGCGCAAATGGTGAGCGAAGAAATTAGGGAGATGATATTTTCACTACATTTGTCAAAAGAAACTTCAGACAATAAAGACAATAATAACGATATATGAGCGAACTCAAATTAAACACCATCGAAGAGGCGATTGAAGATTTCAGGGAAGGCAGGTTTGTCATCGTGGTGGACGATGAAGATCGCGAAAACGAAGGCGATCTGATCATTGCCGCGGAGAAGGTGACACCCGAAAAAATCAATTTCATGCTGAAGAACGCGCGCGGCGTCTTGTGCGCGCCTGTCACGATATCCCGTTGCGAGGAGCTGGACCTGCCCCATCAGGTGACCAACAATACTTCCGTCCTGGGAACGCCGTTTACCGTCACGATCGACAAGCTGGAAGGTTGTTCGACGGGCGTTTCCGCGGCCGACCGTGCCGCGACCATCTTGGCCCTGGCCGATCCGGCCTCGAAGCCCGAGACCTTCGGCCGCCCGGGGCATATCAATCCGCTTTATGCGCAGGAGAAAGGCGTGTTGCGCCGCGCCGGGCATACGGAAGCCTGCATCGACATGTGCCGTCTGGCCGGTTTGTATCCGGCGGCGGCTTTGATGGAAATCATGAGCGAAGACGGGACGATGGCCCGTCTGCCCGAATTGCGCAAGTTTGCCGACAGGCATAATATAAAGTTGATCTCCATCGCCGACCTGATCGCGTATCGGCTGAAACAGGAATCCATCGTGGAGCAGGGCGAAGAGGTGGATATGCCCACCGAGTACGGCCATTTCCGCCTGATTCCGTTCCGCCAGAAAAGCAATGGGTTGAAGCACATCGCCATTATCAAAGGAGACGTGAAAGGAGAGGACCCTGTCCTGGTGCGCGTCCATTCGTCTTGCGCCACGGGAGACATATTCGGTTCCATGCGCTGCGATTGCGGCGAGCAGCTCCACCAGGCCCTCCGGATGATTGAAAAGGAGGGGAAAGGCGCGGTTGTCTATTTGAACCAGGAAGGACGGGGCATCGGCCTGATGGAAAAGATGAAGGCATACAAGCTGCAAGAAAACGGGATGGACACCATTGAAGCCAATATTTACTTGGGACACCGGGCAGATGAGCGGGACTATGGCGTGGGAGCCCAGATCTTGCGCCACCTCGGCATCACGAAGATGCGCTTGATGACCAACAACCCGGTAAAGCGTGTCGGGCTGGAGGCATACGGCTTGTCGGTGGTGGAAAATGTGCCCATCGAGGTGACTCCCAATCCTTACAACATGTTTTACCTGAAGACCAAGAAGGAGAGGATGGGACACACGCTGCACAATGTAAAATAGTTAAGCTAAATAATAAGAAGCGATGGCAAAATTATCAGAAAGGTTGGACAGATTGTCTCCGTCGGAGACGCTGGCAATGTCTCAAAGAAGCAGTGAATTGAAAGCACAAGGCATCGACATTATCAATATGAGCGTGGGCGAGCCTGACTTCAATACGCCCGGCCACATCAAGGAAGCGGCCAAGAGGGCCGTGGAAAATAACTTCTCCAAATATTCTCCCGTGGCGGGTTATCCGTCCTTGCGGGAAGCGATCGCCGCCAAATTGAAGAACGAGAACGGACTGGATTACACGGCGGCGCAGATATCTTGCGCCAACGGCGCCAAACAGTCCGTTTGCAATGCCGTCATGGCTTTGGTGGATGCCGGGGACGAAGTTATCATTCCCGCCCCCTATTGGGTGAGCTATCCTGAGATGGTGAAGCTGGCAGACGGCACGCCGGTCATAGTCCCCGCCGGCATCGAACAGGATTTCAAGATTACTCCGTCGCGGCTGGAGGCGGCCATCACGCCGAAAACGAAGCTGCTGATCCTCTGCTCGCCGTCGAACCCTACCGGCTCCGTTTACGGCAAAGAAGAATTGGCAGGCATGGCGGCCGTATTGGCCAGGCATCCGCAGGTATATGTGATTGCCGATGAAATCTACGAACACATCAATTACGTCGGCAGGCACGAGAGCATCGCGCAGTTTGAGGAAGTCCGCGACCGCGTGGTCGTTGTCAACGGGGTTTCCAAGGCCTATGCCATGACAGGCTGGCGCATCGGTTTCATTGCCGGGCCGGAATGGATCGTCAAGGCCGTCAACAAACTGCAAGGCCAATATACCTCGGGCCCCTGTTCCGTTTCGCAGAAAGCCGCCGAAGCGGCCTATACCGGGACGCAAGCCCCTGTGGAAGAAATGCGCCGGGCTTTCGAACGGCGGCGCGACCTGATTGTCAGGTTGGCCAAGGAAATACCGGGGTTTGAAGTGAACGTCCCGCAAGGGGCTTTCTATCTCTTCCCGAAATGCAGCTCTTATTTCGGCAAGTCTTGCGGCGGCCGCACGATTGGCAACGCTGCCGAGCTGGCGATGTATCTGCTGGAAGTCGGCCATGTGGCATGCGTCGGCGGCGGGGCTTTCGGGGCGCCCGAATATATCCGCATGAGTTACGCCACGTCCGACGAAAACATCGTCGAGGCGATGCGCCGCATCAAGGAAGCCTTGGGCAGGCTGTAAGCCGGCCGGAGGGGAACGTGCCTCCGGACTGCGCGGCTGTCATATCTTCTTGTTCCGCCAATTCCCTTTCGACAGGTAGAAATAGGATGTCAGAAGCATCAGGTTATAGACATGTTCGGTGGTCCAGCAGGCCGCCACGCCGGCTTTCCGGATGACGACGATCCAGATGACATACAGGATATAGACAAACATGGTCGCCATGTCCAGGCGGAAGGCCACGCCCGTGTTTCCCGTGCCCGATACGCTCATGAAATAGACGAAAGCGGGGACGGCTATCAGGTAGGAGGACAGCAGCACCCACAACGAAGTGACCGCGCCCGCAACGAGGGCGGTGTCGTCCGTATAAATGCGCAAGGCAAGCGTCGGGAAGGCGGCCATCAGCAAGATCAGCGGCAAGACGAACGCATAGCACAGGCGGATCATCTGCCGGCACAAGGGCATGACCCTCTCTGTCTCCCCGGCCCCGATCAGATTGCTCACCAGCGAACTGTTGGTCGAAGCGAAGGCATTGACGAAAATGAACAGGAAGGAAGAGATGCTGCGCACCACGTTCGAGATTGCCAAGGGACGCTCTCCGTGGTGCTCCACTGCCACGAAGAAGACGAACCAGCCGAAAAAGGCGATGCCGTACTGCAACGTGAACCATACCGACACCCTCATGATCTGCCGGAAGACCCGGAAATCGAAACTCCGCCTGCCGTAAAGCCCGTACTTCTTATAATCCGTGCACGCGAGCGAATGGATGACGAAGAACAGCATCGATACGGCCTCCGAAAGGGAAGATGCCATGGCCGCCCCCTTGATGCCCAGCGCGGGCAGCCCGCATTTCCCGAATATCAGGATGTAATTCAGGAGGACGTTCGTCCCGACCATCGCCAGGGAGCTTGCCGTCAGTATCTTGGTGCGTGTCGTCCCCATGTAGAAAGCCCGGAACATCGCCGAGACGAAGGAGAAGAAGAAGCCGTACACGCGCCAGTCGATGTAATCGACCGCCGCCCGGAACACGGCATCCGATTCGATCAGCCCGCGCAGCAGGAGGGGCGAATAGGCCCGGGAACAGAAAAACAACAGGGCGGCGAAGGCCAGCAGGAACAGCGTCCCCTGCCGGAATATGCCGCCGATGCGGCGGTAGTTCCCTTCCCCGTTCCGCCGCGCCATCAGCACTTGCGCGCCCATGCTGAATCCGAAGCCGAGCATGTAAATGGCCATGTAGTAAACGCCTGCCAAGGCCGAGGCTCCCAGCTCCGCTTCCCCCACGCGCCCCAAGTAGGCCGTGTCTGTCAGTCCGACCATCTGTTCTAACAGCAGGCTGGCCAATACCGGGAATGTGATTTTGAGTATTTGTCTGTTCGTGTATTGCATGACCCGTCGGCCGGGTTGGATTAAATTTCCCCGCGCGCCGCACCCGGCAAAGATACGATGATTGCCGGAATAACCCGTCGCAAGACCCGGTTTTCTCTCTTTTATGGCAGCGCCGAAGTCCCGGCAAGGGGTGCGGGGATCTCGGACGATGCTCGTTCTGGAGAATTAGCACTGTCGGAGTACTCGGATTGTGCTCGTTCTGGA
>CAYRFT010000094.1:0-6500 GCA_964423585.1 uncultured Parabacteroides sp.
AATCCGAGGGCCCGCTTTGTTAAATATGCTTTATTCCCGGAAGCAAAAACCTGCACGGCTTGCTTATATGAAATATTTCCTATTCCTTTGCGCCGCAGATAAGAAACAAAGGGGTGCCCTTCCAAGAGAAAAGGGCTGAGATGATACCCTCAAACACCTGATGCAGTTCGTACTGCCGTAGGGATTGTTGATGAGTTCTGGGCCGAAACTGACTTTTCTCTTTTTTATATCCGCCTTCCTTTGTTGATTGTCATCATTGAAAACAAACATTACAAACATTAAAACAAATAACCGATGATTATCAAAGTCAACAACAAAGAAATGGAACTGGCCGGCCGGGCTTCCCTCCGGCTCTTGGTGGAAACCTTGCAAATGCCCGAAAATGGAGTGGCCGTTGCCGTCAATAACCGGATGATCCCGCGCACAAGATGGGCTGAGACGATTCTGCAGGAAAACGACCAAGTAGTGGTGATCAGAGCCGCCTGTGGCGGGTAACAAGCCTGCAAGGAAGACTCTTTCAACAAACAGAAAACAAAAACCATATATTACACAAGACAATGGAGAAGTTGGTCATTGCGGGGAAAGAATTCAATTCCCGCCTGTTCTTGGGCACAGGCAAATTCCAATCCAACGATTTGATGGAGAAAGCAATCTTGGCATCCGGCAGCGAAATGGTGACGGTCGCCATGAAGCGAATCGATTTAGACAATGAAGAAGACGATATGTGGCGCCACATCGTACACCCGCATATCCAGTTGCTGCCGAACACTTCCGGGGTACGCAATGCCGAAGAAGCGGTTTTCGCCGCCCAAATGGCACGTGAGGCTTTCGGCACCAATTGGCTGAAGCTGGAAATCCACCCGGACCCGCGTTACTTGTTGCCTGACACGGTTGAGACACTGAAAGCGACCGAACAACTGGCAAAGGACGGTTTCGTTGTATTGCCGTATTGCCAGGCAGACCCTGTCTTATGCCGCCAGTTGGAAGAAGCCGGGGCCGCCACCGTGATGCCGCTGGGAGCGCCTATCGGGACAAACAAAGGCCTGCAAACACGCGAGTTTATCCAAATCATCATCGAGCAGGCAGGCATTCCGGTCGTGGTGGATGCCGGCATCGGGGCGCCGAGCCAGGCCGCCGAAGCCATGGAAATGGGCGTTTCAGCAGTATTGGTCAATACCGCCATTGCCGTTTCCGGCGATCCGGTCCGCATGGCACAAGCCTTCAAGGCTGCCGTCGAGGCGGGGCGTGAAGCCTACGAAGCCGGATTGGGCAGCGTGTCTTCTTCATTCCGGGCATCCGCATCCTCCCCACTGACCGCCTTCCTGAACAGTTAACCCGTATTCATCTATTAGAGCTCATACGTATGAACAACGACAAGAAAGCATACGCCCAACGGGAAAAGGTTTATATAAACGGACGGCTTTTCCCTTATATCCGGGTCGGAATGCAAAAAGTGAATCTGACCCCTACCGTTAAAATCGTAAACGGGGAAAAAACAATGACGCCGAATGACCCGATTTACATTTACGACACCAGCGGGCCTTTCAGCGATCCGTCGGTGCGGATCGACCTGAAGAAAGGATTACCCCGCATGCGTGAATCCTGGATTACTGCCCGCGGGGATGTGGAACAGTTGCCATCGGTCACATCCGAATACGGGAAAATGCGGCGTGACGACAAGACGCTTGACCATCTGCGCTTCGAACACATCGCGCTGCCCTACCGGGCAAAAGAAGGGAAATGCTGCACGCAGATGTATTATGCCAAGCAGGGAATCATCACTCCGGAGATGGAATATGTGGCCATCCGTGAAAACATGAATTGCCGGGAACTGGGCATCGAAACGCATATTACCCCCGAATTCGTCCGCGACGAGATTGCCGCCGGGCGTGCCGTGTTGCCCGCCAATGTCAATCATCCGGAAAGTGAACCGATGATCATCGGCCGGAACTTCTTGGTCAAGATCAATACCAACATCGGTAATTCGGCCACGACCTCTTCCATTGATGAAGAAGTGGAAAAGGCCGTATGGAGTTGCAAGTGGGGCGGCGATACGCTGATGGACCTTTCGACAGGGGCCAACATCCATGAGACACGCGAATGGATTGTGCGCAACTGTCCCGTGCCGGTAGGAACGGTGCCTGTCTATCAGGCTTTGGAGAAAGCCAACGGCAAGGTGGAAGACCTGACATGGGAGATTTACAAAGACACGCTCATCGAACAATGCGAACAAGGCGTTGACTATTTCACCATCCATGCAGGCATCCGCCGCCATAACGTGCACTTGGCAGACAAGCGCCTGTGCGGCATTGTCAGCCGCGGCGGCAGTATCATGAGCAAATGGTGCCTGATACACGGCCAAGAATCCTTCTTGTATGAGCATTTCGACGAGATCTGCGATATTCTGGCGCGATACGACGTGGCGGTTTCATTAGGCGACGGGCTTCGTCCCGGCTCCATCCACGACGCCAACGATGAAGCCCAGTTCGCCGAGCTGGATACAATGGGAGAACTCGTCACCCGTGCATGGGAAAAGAATGTGCAAGCCTTCATCGAGGGACCCGGCCATGTGCCCCTGCACAAGATCCAGGAGAACATGCAACGCCAGATCGAGAAGTGCCACAACGCCCCTTTCTACACGCTGGGACCCGTGGTGGCCGACATTGCTCCCGGGTATGACCATATCACCTCGGCCATCGGGGCGGCGCAAATCGGATGGCTGGGAACCGCCATGCTCTGCTACGTCACGCCCAAGGAACACCTGGGGCTGCCCAACAAGGAAGATGTGCGCGCCGGGGTCATCGCGTACAAGATTGCCGCGCACGCCGCCGACTTGGCGAAAGGCCATCCCGGGGCACAGATCCGCGACGACGCTTTATCAAAAGCCCGCTACGAGTTCCGTTGGCGCGACCAATTCCATTTGAGCCTCGACCCGGATCGCGCCCTCGCCTATTTCCAGGAGGGGAAGCACGAAGACGGCGAATACTGCACGATGTGCGGCCCCAATTTCTGCGCGATGAAACTCTCGAAAGACCTTACAACTTCTTCCCATCCGCAACATGTTCTCTGAAGAATTAGAAAAAATAGACTGGGACGAAACCACGGCGGCCATCCATGCCAAGACCGACGCGGATGTCCGCCGGGCTTTATCCAAAAGCCATTTAGACGTGCAGGACTTCATGGCACTGCTTTCGCCGGCGGCCGAGCCTTATCTCGAACAAATGGCCCGGTTGAGCCAGAGATACACCCGCGAACGCTTCGGCAACACGATGTCGATGTTCGTCCCCTTGTACATCACGAACGCCTGCACCAACTCGTGCATCTACTGCGGTTTCCACATCGGCAACCCGATGAAACGGGTCATCTTGACGGAAGAGGAAATCGTCAACGAATACAAGGCCATCAAGAAGCTGGCCCCATTCGAGAACCTGCTCCTGGTGACAGGCGAGAATCCGGCCAAGGCCGGCGTCCCTTACATCGCCCGCGCCCTCGACCTGGCCAAGCCCTACTTCTCCAACCTGAAGATAGAAGTCATGCCCCTCTCGGCGGAAGAGTACCGCGAACTGGCACGGCACGGCATGAACGGCGTGATATGCTTCCAGGAGACCTACCACAAGGCGAACTACAACATCTATCACCCGCGCGGCATGAAGTCGAAGTTCGAATGGCGCGTGGACGGGTTCGACCGCATGGGGCAGGCAGGACTGCACAGCATCGGCATGGGCGTCCTGATCGGATTGGAGAAAGAATGGCGCACGGACGTGGCCATGATGGCCTACCACCTGCGGTACCTGCAAAAGCATTACTGGAAAACCAAATACAGCTTCAACTTCCCGCGCATGCGCCCGTCGGAAAACGGCGGGTTCCGGCCGAACGTCGTCATGAGCGACCGTGAACTGGCCCAGGCCACGTTCGCGGCCCGCATCTTCGACCACGATGTCGATATCTCCTACTCCACGCGCGAAAGCGCCGTCTTCCGCGACAACATGGCGCGCCTCGGCGTGACCACCATGAGCGCGGAAAGCAAGACGGAGCCGGGGGGCTATTATTCCTATCCGCAGTCGTTGGAGCAATTCCACGTGAGCGACGAACGGACGGCAAAGGAAGTCACCCGGGCGCTGAAGGGCCTGGGCATCGAGCCGGTATGGAAAGACTGGGACCAGTCGTTCGATGCAGTCAATTGCCGGGCACGCGCGACGGCGACGGCAGGCCCCGGCAAGGATTCATGAAAATACAGACAACCATAACTCATAAAAGACATGGAAAAGAATATAACAGAGCACATACGGAAACGGTACGACCGGCATATCATCCTGCCGGGAATCGGAGAAGAAGGCCAGAAGAAACTGGGCAAGGCCAAAGTCCTGCTGGTAGGCGTGGGAGGGCTGGGCTCGGCCATTTCCCTTTACCTCGCCGCCGCCGGCATCGGGAGAATCGGGCTGGTGGACGACGACGTGGTGAGCGAATCGAACCTGCAACGCCAGGTCCTTTACACCGAAAACGAAGTGGGACAGCCCAAGGTCCTCTGCGCCGCCCGCCGCCTGCGGGCCTTGAACGGCCGCCTCGTCGCGGACACCTATCCTTTCCGCCTGAACAAGGAGAACGCGGAAGACCTGATCTCCCGCTACGACATGGTCATCGACGGCTGCGACAACTTCACGACGCGCTACCTCATCAGCGACGTCTCGGCGCGGCTGCGCAAGGCCTACATACACGGGACCATCCGCGAGTTCTACGGGCAGGTGGCCGTGTTCAACCTCCCCGGCGGGAAGACTTACCGGGAACTCTTCCCCGAAGAGGAAATCAACCAAACGGCGATGCCGCCCAAGGGGGTCATGGGGGTGCTGCCCGGCGTTGTCGGCTGCGTGGAAGCATCCGAGGCCATCAAGCTGGTCACCGGGTGCGGCGAGCCGTTGAACGGGAGGCTCTGGACCATCGATTTGAGGACGATGGACAACTTTCTCTTCTCCCTGTAGGCCTCCCCGCCCCGTCAGCCCTTGATTTCTTCCAGCGCGCCCGTCTCCGAATCAATGATGAAGCCGCGGACGACGATGCCGCGGGGGACAAGCGGATGGTTCCTGATGGTTTCCACCGTCGCGCGGACCGACCGGGGCGTGTCTTTGAACCCTTCCAGCCACGCATCGAGGTCTATGCCGCACCTGCGGATGGTGTCAAGCGTCTGGGCCGTCACGCCGCGGGCGATCATCCCTTCGCGGAAGTGGGCGTAGCTCATGTGGCAGGCCCCGCAATTGGAATGCGCCACGACCATGACCTCCTCGACGCCCAGCTCGTAGATGGCGACGATCAGGCTGCGCATGGCCGAATCGAAAGCCGAAATGACAAGGCCTCCCGCGTTCTTGATGATCTTGGCATCCCCGTTTTTCAGCCCGAGGGCGGCGGGGAGGAGCTCGGTGAGCCGCGTGTCCATGCACGAAAGCACGGCGAGCTTCTTGCTCGGGTACTTGTCCGTGAGATATTGCTCGTAGCCCTTCGAGGCGACGAAAGATTTGTTGTACTCGATAATCTGGTCAATCATATCCTTACTGTTTTTGCAATTAATAATCCAGACGCAAATTTACATATTATTTCATCAACTCCAACCACCGCCGCCCTACCAGTCTATCGGCCCTTGCCCCGTCGCGGACAGGTATTCGTTGGCCTTGCTGAAATGCCTGTTGCCGAAAAAACCCCGGCTGGCGGAAAGCGGGGACGGGTGGGCCGACTTCAGCACCAGGTTGCGGCTCGCGTCGATGAAAGCGCCTTTCTTCTGCGCATACGCGCCCCACAGCATATAGACCAGATGGCAGCGCGACTCCGCCAGCCGGTGGACGACGGCGTCGGTGAAGGTCTCCCACCCCTTGTTCTGGTGCGAGCCCGCCTGGTGCGCCCTCACGGTAAGGGTGGCGTTGAGCAGCAGCACGCCCTGGTCCGCCCACCGGAGCAGGTTGCCGCTCGCCGGGATGGGTTTGCCGAGGTCGGCGGCCATTTCCTTGAAGATGTTGACGAGCGACGGGGGGTAAGGAACGCCGTCTTGCACGGAAAAGCACAGCCCGTGCGCCTGCCCCGGCTCGTGGTAGGGGTCCTGCCCCAAGAGGACGACCTTCACGCGGTCGAACGGGCAATGCCAAAAGGCGTTGAAGATGTACCGGCCGGGCGGATAAACCCGGCAGGTCTCGTATTCATGCCTCACGAAGTCAGCCAGCGCCTTGAAATAGGGCTTTTCAAATTCATCGGCCAGCTTTTCTTTCCAGCTTTGTTCAATTTTCACGTCCATATCCTGTCCCGGTTGCGGGGAGACGGGAGGCAAGCCCCCGGACCCCTTGTCGATTCATCGGACGGCACCGTCGCACGGCGGCGCAGGCGCGGTCCCGACGCGCAAAGGTAACGATTCTGCCGGAAAACAGGAAGTTTCCTCCCGGTTGCCCGAAATCGCATTTGCCGGTAGCCTTTCCCTTGCTTTAAGGCGATAAAATTTTATCTTTGCAAGGCAAAAGTTCAGG
>CAYRFT010000095.1:0-6468 GCA_964423585.1 uncultured Parabacteroides sp.
GGCGGAGGAAGAGAAATTCTTTTCCAAAGATTTTCACAGATAGCGAAAGATTGCGTAAGTTTGCGGTTTAAAAGCAAGTTCACAAGCCATGTTTAAGGATAAAACAATTGTATATACCTCCGGGACATTCGACATGTTCCACTACAATCATCTCCGAATGATCAATTATGCGCGCAGCCTGGCCGACATCCTGATTGTCGGGGTAAGCACGGACGAACTGGTCGAATCGTACAAGCCGAAGCCGATCATCCCGTTCCATGAACGCTTGCAGATCATCGAGGCGCTGAAAACACCCGACATCGTCATTCCCCAGCATACGTTGGACCATACGGAAATCGTAAAGAAGCTGAACATCGACGCTTTCGTCGTGGGCGACGACTGGTATGGCAAGTATGACTACCTGAAGGACCTGGGCGTGCAGGTCTTTTATTTCCCGTATGGGACGGGCGTTTCTTCGTCGAACCTGAAAAAGACAATCCATGATTCGTATGAAGCCAACTTGCGCACGCAACGCCAGGCGAAACCGCAATCGGTAAAGGGCCTTTCAAAAAACAATCCCGACCATGAGTAAACTTGCGTTCATAACCGGCGGGACCAAAGGAATCGGCAAGGCGGTGGCCGAATGCCTGGCAAAAGCCGGCTACGAGTTGATCCTGACCTACTCGTCCGACCGGGAAGCGGCGGCAAGCACGCGACAGGAGCTTCACGCGAAGCACGGGGTCTCCGTTTCCGTCCTCCAGGCGGACAACTCGGACCTCCGGGCAATCGACACGATTGCCGCTTACCTGGACGGCAAGGACTTGTACTTGGATGCCCTCGTGATGAACGCCGGGACAACCTGCCGGGATTCGTTCGAACAAATGCGGTACGAGGACTGGGACCGCGTGTTCCGCGCCAACGTGCATTTCCCGGTATTCTTGCTGCAACGGGTCATCGCCCGTGTCAAGAAAGGCGGGAATGTCGTGTTCACGGGGTCGCTCATGGGAATCGAGCCCCATTCCGTCTCGCTGGCTTACGGCGTGACCAAAAGCGCCGTCCACAGCCTGGTAAAGAATCTGGTAAAGTTCCTGGCCCCTTACGGCATACGGGTGAACGGGGTCGCTCCCGGGTTCGTGGACACGGAATGGCAAAAGAACAAACCGGCCGCAATACGCCGCAACATAGAACAGAAAGTCGCTTTGGGGCGGTTTTGCGATCCGGCGGAAATAGCCGGGGTCTATAAAATGTTGATAGAAAACAGTTACTTTAACGGGGAGGTGGTCGTCGTGGATGGCGGTTATTCTTATAAATAAAAGGAGATGGGAGGAAAATCGAACAAAGAATATGAGGCTTCTCTGAAGTCCATCGAAACAGAAAACCTGGTTGACCGCGTGTTCTACCGGCCTATCGGTTTCCAAATCGCAAGGGCCTTGCGCAATACCGGCGTGACGCCGAACATGATTACCGTCATCTCGATCTTCGTAGGCGCCGCCACCGGCTTTTTATTCTACCATAGCGACTCGAAATACAATGCGTATGGCATCGCGTGCCTGGTAGGTGCCAACATTCTGGATTGCGTGGACGGGCAACTGGCGCGTCTGACAGGCATCAAATCCAAGATAGGGCGGATACTGGACGGCTTTGCCGGGGATATATGGTTTGCTTGCATTTACATAGGACTGGCCTTGCGGCTGGAGAAAGAAACCGGCACTTATGCCTTCTTCGTCTTGGCCGTGTTATCTGGAATGTCGCATCTGCTGCAAGCCAACATAACGGACTATTACAAGACGTTGCACCTTTATTTCATCAGCAAGGACAAGGGCTCTGAATTCCAGTCGCTGGAGCAGGTCGTCGCCCAACACGAAGAAATGAAATACGGGATTACCAAGTTCTTCTACCTCCTATACCGGTGGTACACCCTGATACAAGTGAAGGCAACGCCGACCCTGCAGTCAATGCTGAAGAACCTGCATGCCAAATACGGGGATGACTTCCCGCAGGATGTGCGGTTGGATTTCCGCAGGCAGAGCAAGCAATTGATGAAAACGATCGACCTGATGACGTTCAACGGGCGAACCCTCATCATGTTCATCATCGTTTTGTCGGGCCATGTGTGGGCTTATTACCTCTATGAAATCATCGTCCTGAACATCGTATTGATGATAAGCATGCGCCGCCATGAAAGAATGTGCAAATCTTTTTTGAACAGGTGAATCCGCCATGAAAGAAACTGTTATCGACAATAATGACTTAAAAGAACTTTCGCCTTTCTTCAAAACCCGGCCGGGCGCATGGATAGGGAAACTGCTCATCAAGTGGCTGGAGATAGACAAAGTCAACCAGGCGCACAAGAACAGTTGCCATTTGAGGGGCGCCGATTTCACGTCTGCCTTGTTGAAAGACCCGTTGATCGACTTGAAATACCGGATTCACGGGGCGGAACAGTTGGAGCATTTGCCCGAAGGCTCGTTTGTAACCGTATCGAACCATCCGATAGGGTCGCTGGACGGCATCATGCTGATTGACATGTTTGCCGTCCACCGCCCGGATTTCAAAGTGATGGTAAACGGCATCTTGTCGAAGATAGGGGCGATGAACGACAATTTCATAGCGGTCCGGCCGGATACCAAACGGGACGGAAAAGGAAGCCGGAACAACATGAATGGCGTGCGGCTCTGCCTGCAACATATCAAAGACGGGCACCCGATAGGCTTCTTCCCCGCCGGGGCGATGTCCTTTTATAACAGCAAACACCATGACGTGCGGGATCTTCCCTGGACCCGCAGCGTGATTCGCCTGATCCAGAAAGCCAGCGTCCCCGTTTATCCTGTTTACTTCGATTTCCTGAACTCAAAGTACTTCTATTTCTTAGGCTGGCTGAGTTGGAGGCTGCGCACGATCCGGATCGTTTCGGAAGCGTTCAACAAGAGGGGAAGAACCGTCGATGTCTATATAGGAGCCCCTGTCCCCGTCGAAAAGATCCGATCGTTTGCTTCGGAAGAGGCGTTGGGGCAATACCTATACGATTTGACTTATTCATGCAAGAAAGGCTGAGGGCGGTCCTGCCTCTGGCCTATGACAGAATGTTCATACTTATAAGTATCCTTGAAAAATGAAGACAGATTTTCAGCAAATAAAACAGCGTTTCGGCATCATCGGCAATAGCGTCGGGTTGAACCGGGCCATCGATGTGGCCTTGCAAGTGGCGCCGACAGACTTGTCCGTGTTGATTACAGGGGAAAGCGGCGTGGGCAAGGAATTCTTTCCCCAGATCATCCATCAGAACAGTGCCCGCAAGCATGGCTCGTATATAGCCGTCAACTGCGGGGCCATTCCGGAAGGCACCATTGATTCGGAATTATTCGGCCATGAAAAAGGCTCTTTCACGGGAGCGTTGGCCGACCGGAAAGGGTATTTTGAGGTAGTCGATGGAGGGACCATCTTCTTGGACGAGGTCGGAGAATTGCCCTTGCCCACGCAGTCCCGCCTGTTGCGTGTGCTGGAGACGGGGGAATTCATAAAGGTGGGCTCGTCGAAGGTGCAAAAGACGAATGTCCGCATCGTGGCCGCCACCAACGTGAATCTGGTCCAGGCCGTGGCAGAGGGGAAATTCCGCGAGGACTTGTATTATCGTCTGAACACCGTCCCCATCCAGATTCCGCCATTGCGGGAGCGTTCGGAAGACATAATCCTGTTATTCCGCAAATTCGCTGCCGATTGCGCCGAGAAATACCGGATGCCGGCCGTACAGTTGGATGACGATGCGCGCCAGTTATTGCTTTCTTATCGCTGGCCCGGCAACATCCGCGAGTTGAAGAACGTGACAGAACGGATTTCGGTCATCGAGGAGAAACGGGAAATAAGCGCGGACACCTTGCGGCTGCACCTGCCGAACGTGAACGCATCGAAATACCCGGTCTTGGTGAAGCAGGAAAACGAACAGCGGTCGTTCAACAATGAGCGGGAGATCCTGTATCAGATCCTGTTTGACATGCGGAAAGACGTCAACGACCTGAAGAAGCTGGTCCATGACATTATCGGGGGTTCCGTGCCCGTTTCCGTCGATAAGGAAGGGACATACCCCTCTCCCGTCCATCCGGTAACGACGATCCAGCCTCCCGTGCAAGAAGCCGAGGCCGTGGAAGAAGAATCGATGTCGCTTGAAGATGTCGAGAAAGACATGATCCGGAGGGCCTTGGAACGGCATGGCGGGAAACGGAAATACGCGGCCGCCGACCTGAAGATCTCCGAGAGGACGTTATACCGGAAAATAAAAGAATATAACTTGGAATAACCTATGAAGAAACCAGGACTCGTTTATTTGCTCCTCGCCCCGTTTGCCATCCTGACGGCCTGTTCCATCTCTTACAAGTTCAACGGCGCTTCGATAGACTACACGAAGGTGAAGACCATTTCCATCAAGGATTTCCCCAACCAGGCTCCTTTGGTTTATCCGCCCTTGTCCCAGCAGTTCACCGAAGGGGTGAAAGACATTTACGTCCGCCAGACCCGCCTGTCGTTGGTGAGGGATAACGGCGACTTGGAATTGGAAGGCGAGATAACAGGATACGACTTGGCCCCGCTGGCCGTGAAGGAAGACGCCTATTCCTCGAAGACGAAGCTGACCATCACCGTAAAAGTCAGGTATGCGAACCGCACCAATGCGGACGAGGATTTCGAGCAATCTTTCTCGGCCTACCGCGAATTCGACAGCAACATCATGCTGCAGGATGTGCAAGACCAGTTGTGCTCGGAAATCATCGAGGAACTGGCCGACCAGATTTACAATTCGACTGTCGCCAATTGGTAACGAGGGTGGGGCATGGACGCGGTTGAATTGCACGAATATATCCGGAATCCGGAATTGCTGACGGAAGACACGCTGGCCGATATCCGGCAGGCGGCGGAACGGTATCCGGCCTTCCCGGCATTGAAGATGCTTTACCTGCAGAACTTATGGAAAGCGGGCAGCCCCGATTTCAAGCGGGAGCTGGAAAGACTGGCGATCGGCATAGCCGACCGGCGGCGGCTGTACGTCTTGTTGAAAGGCTCGCCTTTCAAGGCGGAAGAATCGTCGCCGGATTCGCAAAAGGATTCCTTCGCGCTGATCGATGCGTTCCTGTCCGGCCCCGCCGCGGGGAAAGAGGCGGCAGGCGGAGAGGCGTTGCCGCCGGAATCTTCCGCCTCGTCGGATTATTTCCACTGGAAGGAGGCACAGGACGGCCCCGCCCCGCAGCCCGAGACAGGGACGGAGGGCGCGAAGCTGAAGCACCAGGACCTGATTGATTCCTTCCTGGAAACGGACCATTCCCGAAAGACGGCGCAGGAGGAAAAAGAGGCGGAGGACCATCCCGCCCCGCAGGAAGGGGAAGACGGCGACGTCCTGTTCAAGCAGTTGGACGACTCCTACCTCACGGAGACGCTGGCCCGCATTTACGTGAAACAGAAAAAATATGACAAGGCTTTGCATATTATTAGAAAGTTAAGTTTGAAATATCCGGAAAAAAACATTTACTTTGCAGACCAAATTAGATTTCTCGAGAAATTGATTATTAACACTAAAAAATAAATTAAAAATGTACGTGTTTATTTCGATCTTGATAGTGATCACTTCGATTTTGCTGATTCTGATCGTCCTGGTCCAGAATTCCAAAGGAGGCGGACTGGCGGCGGGGTTTTCTTCTTCCAATCAAATCATGGGCGTCAGGAAGACAACCGACTTCCTCGAAAAGGCGACTTGGACGTTGGCCGGGACCGTGGTCGTGTTGAGCATCATCATCACGACATTCATCCCACGCAGCGGGCAGAACGGCGACCAGTCCGAACTCAAACAGCAAGTGGACGATGCCGTGACAATCGACCCGAACGCCATCTCTCCTGATTTCGGCACGGCGACGCAAAATACAGATTCGGATAATATAGCGCATTAATAATTAGGAAATATTCCCGGCAGGGAAGCTCCGGCACGGGAACGTGGAACAAAATAGCAGAAAATCTGGGAATGGTGGAAGGCTGTCCGGCTGAAAAGGCGGGCGGCCTTTTTTCCGTTACAACAAAAACATGGCAAGATGGAAACGATGAACTGGAACGGATTGCTGACAGGCGTGGTGACTTTCGCGATCATCGGCTTGTTCCATCCCCTCGTGGTGAAAGCCGAATACCATTGGGGGACGAAAAGCCGGTGGTTTTTCCTGGCGGGAGGAATCGCCGCCGCCGCCGCTTCCGTGTTTATGGAAGACACGTTGGGCTCCACCGTCTGCGGCGTGCTGGCCTTCTCCTTTTTTTGGTCCGTCAAGGAAATATCCGAGCAGGAAAAGCGCGTCCTGAAAGGCTGGTTCCCTAAAAACCCGAAGAGGAAGTACCCGGAAAGGAAATAAACCGTCCCCGCGGGGCTTCCCGAAGCAAATCCGGGAGGAACGGGCTTGTCCGGGGCTGCCGGAATGTTAAATACTGTTTGGAAAAGGCCGTCCGAACCGCCGGAAAGTTAAA
>CAYRFT010000096.1:0-6466 GCA_964423585.1 uncultured Parabacteroides sp.
AGAATGAGCATTGGAAACCGGGCGGACAGGCAAGAAAAGGCCTCCGCCCGCCCCGATGACACCCGTTGGAGCAGGAGGAGGCCTCCGATTGGTCCCGATGATCAAGGGACGCTAATTGTTTTCCGGGCGCAGTTTGCGGACGGCGGCACCCGCGCGCCACATTTCGCTTTCGCGCAACCGGCGGAGCTCCTCGTTCAGCTTCTCGCGGTAATCCGGCTGCGAGTTGGAGTCGATGGAACGCTGCGCCTCGTTCCCGCAAGCCACTTCCTCGTACAGTTTTTCAAAGACCGGCTTGACGGCGTCGTGGAACGGCCCCATCCAGTCCAACGCCCCGCGCTGGGCCGTGGTGGAACAATTGGCATACATCCAGTCCATGCCGTTTTCGCCGAACAGCGGCATCAGCGACTGGGTCAGCTCTTCCACGGTCTCGTTGAACGCCTCGGAGGGTTCGTGCCCGTGCTCGCGCAAGGTCTCATACTGCGCCAGCAGCAAGCCCTGTATGGCCCCCATCAGGGTGCCGCGCTCGCCGGTCAGGTCCGAATAAACCTCCTTCTTGAAAGTCGTTTCAAACAGATAACCCGAGCCGATGCCGATGCCCAGTGCGATCACGCGGTCCCATGCCTTCCCGGTCGCGTCCTGGTAAATCGCATAGCTCGAGTTCAAGCCGCGCCCCTGCAAGAACATGCGGCGCAGGGAAGTGCCCGACCCTTTCGGGGCGATCATGATCACGTCCACGTCTGCCGGAGGGATGATGTGCGTGCGTTCTTTGTAGGTAATGGCAAAACCGTGGGAGAAATACAAGGCCTTGCCCGCGGCCAGGTGCTTCTTGATCATCGGCCAGCACTGGATCTGGGCCGCGTCTGAAAGCAGCACCTGGATGATGGTGGCCTTCTCGCAAGCCTCTTCGATGCCGAACAAGGTCTCGCCCGGCACCCATCCGTCGGCCACGGCCTTGTCATACGTCTTGCCCTGCCGCTGCCCGACAATCACGTTGAAGCCGTTGTCGCGCAAGTTCAAGCTCTGCCCCGGCCCCTGCACGCCGTAGCCGAGCACGCCGATGACTTCATCTTTCAACACTTCTCTCGCCTTTTCCAAAGGAAACTCTTCGCGGGTCACTACATTTTCTTCAACCCCGCCAAAATTCATCATTGCCATATTCTTTTCTTTTTAGTTTCGACGGCATCGCCGTCATTTATTTATTAATGATTTGTTCAAATATCACCTTGCTGCGCGCCACCGTTTCGTCGCCTTCCTTTTTCACTTCGATATGGTATTCGTCCGTCCCTGCCACCTCTTGGAAGAAACGCAACGTGTCGCCGTAATAGCTTTCCGCCACGTAGGCCATCTCAAAGCGGCGCACGCGCTTCGCTTCAAACTGCCCGAGGGGAAAAAGATCCAAAACGTGCTCAATGTATTTCATGCTGTTCACATGGCCGTTCACGTCGATGTCGCCGTACTTGACCCGGTATTCGGCCGCCGGGTCCGTTGCGGCCACCCTGATGCGCCCCGGCTTCCCCGCCGGGCAAGGCTTGTCGCAGATATAATCCGCTATCCTGCCGCCATACAATGCCAGCAAGTCAGCCGGCTTCCGCGTCTCCATGTTGATCATCGCCCAGATGGAGCGGGCATGGCCGATCGTCTTTCCCTCCCGGTCCTCCAAAGAGAAATTGCGGACCGTGAAAAAACGCTGGACATCCTCGATCCACGTCCGGATGACGAACTTCTCGTATTGGCCGGGCAGCGCGTCCAATTCAATCGCCAGGCGCGAAAGGACCCACGTGTAATGGTTTTCGTTCAGCGAGACCATGCCGAATCCCCTTTCCGAGGCATGGAAGCCGGCGCAATTCAACAGGTGGTTGCCCAATACGCCCAAGGCCAGCTTCCCCGTAAAGTCCACGTGGAAAGGTTCCGCGACAAACTCGTAAGTCCCTATTTTCGAATCTTCCGCCATGCTTCCTGTCACTTCCCCTTATGATAACGCTCTTCCTGATGGGCCAGGTACTCGCTCACCCGTTCAAAGCAACTGGTCGAGACGGCAATCCTTCCCGAACGCACAAACTGCAGCACGCAGTTCAAGGACCTCAGCTCCTGGTACAAGGACGTGATGTCTTCGCTCGTGCCCGTCATTTCCACGATCGAAAAGACCGGATTCACTTCCACGATATGCGCGCTGTAACGGCGGATCACCTTCGAGGCTTCGGGATTCGACTGGAATTCCGGCGTGGAGACCTTGTACATCGCTATCTCCCGCTGGAAGATTTCATCGTCCGTGAAGTAATGGGCGTGAATGACATCTATTTTCTTCGCAATCTGCTTGACGACCTTCTCTATGATATCCTGCGTGGTCCAGCAGGTAATGGTATATTTGTGGACGCCCCGGATCGATGATGCCGATACGTTCAGGCTTTCGATATTCAATTGCCGGCGCGTGAAAACAGCCGTAATCTGGTTCAATATGCCGGCTATGTTCTCCGAATGCACGATGATCGTATATAATGTCTTATTTTCCATAATCTTTTTTCCTCCTGCATCAACATTCCAACAGCATCTGGTTCACCGAACTTCCCGGAGGCGTCATCGGCAAGACATTTCCTTCTTCCATGACACAGGCTTCCAACAGGAACGGGCCTTCCGTGTCCAACATTTCACGGACAGCGTCGCGCAAGTCCGAACGATCGACGACCCTTCGGGAAGGAATGGAATAAGCGGATGCGATCTGCATGTAATCCGGGTTCATCATCGGAGTAAACGAATAACGATGCCCGAAGAACATGGCCTGCCACTGGCGGACGTTGCCCAGGTAATTGTTGTTTAGCAAGATGATCTTGACAGGAGCCTTTTGTTCCATGACGGTCCCCAGTTCCTGCATGGTCATCTGCAAGCCTCCATCCCCCATGAATACGCACACGGTGCGGTCAGGGCAGCCGAACGTGGCACCGATTGCCGCCGGGAGGCCAAACCCCATCGTCCCCATTCCTCCGGAGGTGACAATGCTCCGCTGCCGGGAAAACTTGAAATAGCGGCAAGCCATCATCTGGTTCTGGCCGACATCGGTCACCAATATGGCATCATTGCCGGTCGCCACGCTCACGGCATGCACCACCTCTCCCATGTTCAACGGTCCTTCGCCCGGAAACAGCTCTTTCCGTATCACCTGGTTGAATTCCATTTCTTCATACTGCCGGAAGCTTTCAATCCACTCGGTATGGCGGTTGTTCTGGATTAACTCGGTAAGCAAGGCCAGCGTTTTCTTGCAATTCCCTAAAACGGGGACATCAACCGGCACGTTCTTGCCCAGCTCGGCCGGGTCTATGTCCAAATGTATCACTTGGGCCTGTTTGGCATAGGTGTCGAGCTTGCTTGTCACACGGTCGTCAAAGCGCATGCCTATCGCAATCAAGACATCACATTCGTTGGTCTTTACATTCGGGCCCAAATTCCCGTGCATGCCCAACATGCCTTTGTTCAGGCGATGGATCGATGGCAAGGCCGAAAGTCCTAACAGCGTGCAACCGCAAGGAATATCCGCCTTTTCGATGAAAGCCAGCAATTCCTGCTGCGCGTTCCCCAACTCAACGCCTTGCCCTACCAGCGCCAGCGGTTTCTTCGCCGAATTGATCAACGCTACCGCTTCCGCCACTTCTTTGTAATCTATTTCCGGATCCGGATCATAGCTGCGAATGAAATCCACCTCCACAGGTTCATATTCCGTCAGGCCCGCCTGCGCATCCCTGGCAAAATCCAGCACTACCGGGCCCGGACGGCCGCTCCGGGCTATGTAAAAAGCCCGCGCTACCGCCCAAGCCACATCTTCAGCCCGGCGGATCTGATAGCTCCATTTGGTAATCGGCTGCGTGATGCCCACCAGATCCACTTCCTGAAAAGCATCCGTCCCCAAGAAGCCTGTGCCGACCTGCCCGGCGATCATCACGACAGGCGTGCTGTCTATCATCGCGTCGGCTATTCCTGTTATGGTATTCGTGGCACCGGGGCCGCTCGTCACCAAACATACGCCCACTTCCCCGGACACACGGGCAAAACCTTGCGCGGAATGAGCGGCTCCTTGTTCATGGCGAACCAGTATATGGTTTAATCTGTCCAAATGATCGTATAATGCGTCGTAAACCGGCATAATGGCACCTCCCGGATACCCGAAGATCGTCTTTACTCCTTCCCGCTCCAACGAGCGCATCAATGCTTCCGAACCTGTTATTGTTTCTTTCATATATTTCTATGCGGTTTCTTAATCCTCAATAATCCTCACTCCGCCTTTGTCTGCCGATGAGACCATCTTGCTGTAGGCCTTTAACGCTTTCGACACCTCGCGCTGGCGGGACGGCGGCGTGAATGCCTTCTTCCCGCGGGCCTCTTCGGCTTTCCGGCGTTCGGCCAGTTCGGCATCCGTCAGCCGCACCCGGATGGAACGGTTCGGGATGTCTATTTCGATGATGTCGCCGTCTTTTACCAATCCGATATTCCCTCCCGCCGCAGCTTCCGGGGAAACATGTCCTATCGACAGGCCAGAGGTCCCCCCGCTAAACCGGCCATCCGTGACCAAGGCGCACTCCTTGCCTAAATGACGGCTCTTGATATATGAAGTCGGGTATAGCATTTCCTGCATCCCCGGGCCGCCTTTCGGTCCTTCATGGGTAATCACCACGACATCGCCTGAAACGACCTTGCCGCCCAATATGCCTTCGCAGGCGGCATCCTGCGAGTCGAAAACTTTTGCCGGACCTGCAAACTTCCAGATGCTTTCATCCACCCCGGCCGTCTTGACGACGCAACCGTCCAAGGCGATGTTTCCTTTCAGCACCGCCAGGCCCCCGTCCTTGGAATAGGCATGCCCGATGTCCCGGATGCAGCCTGCCGACCGATCGGTATCCAATTCCTGATAATAGTTTTCCTGCGCCCCCATCGTAATGCAGAAGCGGTTGCCCGGCGCGCTCTTGTATTTCTTCAACGCCTCTTCCGTCACGTGCGGTGAGGTGATTCCGAATTGATCCACAGCCTCGGCCAATGTCAATCCGTCGGCCCGTTTGACTGTCCCGTCAATCAACCCCGCCTTCAGCAACTCATGCATGATCGACAAAACGCCGCCTGCCCGGTTGACATCCTGCACATGGTAAACCGGCGTATTCGGCGCCACTTTGCATAGGCAGGGTATTTTGCGCGATAACGCATCAATGTCGTCCATCGTGAAATCGGCATTCGCTTCCTGCGCGATCGCCAATAGGTGAAGGACGGTATTGGTCGAACCTCCCATCGCCATGTCGAGCGACATGGCGTTCAGGAAGGCTTGCCGCGTCGCTATCTGCCGGGGCAGAACGCTGTCATCCCCTTCTTCATAATATTTATAGGCATTCTTGACGATCAGCTTCGCGGCATCCCGGAGCAACTGCACCCGGTTGGCATGGGTGGCCAGAATCGAACCGTTGCCCGGCAATGCCAGACCGATGGCTTCATTCAGGCAATTCATCGAATTTGCCGTGAACATGCCGGAACAGCAGCCGCAACCCGGACACGCATGGCGTTCCACTTCGCCAATCTGTTCTTCGCTGACAGACGTGTCTGCCGCCTCGATCATGGCATCGATCAAATCCAGATGGCGGCCGTTCCATTCGCCCGCCTCCATGGCCCCTCCCGACACGAAGACTGCCGGAATGTTCAGCCGCATGGCGGCCATCAGCATGCCCGGAGTGATTTTGTCGCAGTTGCTGATGCAAACCAAGGCATCCGCCTTGTGCGCGTTCACCATGTATTCGACGCTATCGGCGATAATGTCGCGCGAGGGGAGCGAATACAGCATGCCGTCGTGCCCCATGGCGATGCCGTCGTCAATGGCGATGGTATCAAACTCGGCGGCAAAGCATCCCGATTTCTCTATTTCTTCTTTCACCACCTGTCCGGCTTCATGCAAATGCACATGCCCCGGCACGAACTGGGTGAACGAATTGGCAATGGCAATGATCGGTTTCCCGAACTGCCCTTTCTTCATGCCATTGGCACACCATAAGGCGCGCGCCCCGGCCATCCGGCGTCCTTCCGTGCTGGAGGAGCTTCTCAACGGGTTCTTCATTTTTGTTTCTCCTTCTTTTTGCATTCTTGTTCCCTTGGTAAGAAAAAAGCCTTCCCCGAAATAGAGAAAGGCTGCAAGAAATATCGTTGTCTCCTTTATTTGCGTCTTGCATACCTTTCTCCTCTCCGGCTGATGATTGGCAGGACCACGGCAAAAATGATATGCAGGGAAATATTCGACATTTTGTTCTTTCTTTTATCTTATCTGTTTGACGCTGCAAATGTAGGACAATAATTCCAACAAACAAATAATTTAAAGGGGAAAATATTCCCCGAAATGCTTGCATAAACGATGGCTCTCCCTTACTTTTGCGCCCGTTAGCAAGCGCACAATATATGACATCATGTCAATACTTGCCAGCCGGATAATCTATTATATAAGGTAAGA
>CAYRFT010000097.1:0-6456 GCA_964423585.1 uncultured Parabacteroides sp.
GGGGGCTGTGGAAGCACCCGGACACCCCTTTTCCGCGAAGAATCCCCCCGTCCGACTGCTCGGACGGTGCTTCTCCGGGCGGATTGTAACCGTGGAAGCGCTTTCCCGATGAAAATCCGGGCGGAATGTTCTTGGAAAACGCCTTTTATGCATTATTTTTGAGAGATGGATAGCAAACGGATCATCAAGACAGTAAAAAAACAAGCCTCATGAAAGAAGAAACGAGAAAAGAAATGCTGCCGGCATACCGGACGCCGAACGGGCTGGGCAAGATCATCCACGTCGCCGCGTGGGGAATCCTGTTCGGCATCCCTTTCTTTTTTACCGGCCACGAAGCGGAGGCGGTCACGGTCGAGAGCTACGCGCGTTTCGTCATCGTGCCCGTGTCGTTCATGTTCGTGTTCTATGCCAACTATTTTTACTTGGTCCCGAAGTACCTTTTTGGGCGCCGCCTGCCCGGGTTCTTTGCGGCGAACGTGTTGTTGATAGCCGTCACGATGGTGGCGGTGCATTTCCTGCTTGATTTGCTGCCGGGCCTGCCGTCGCACCACCACCGGGAGCCTTCCTTGGAAGACGGGCCGCCGCTCCGGAACGTCATCGGGTTCTTTTTGGGAAATGCCATGCTGTACATGCTGGTGGCGGGCCTGGGCGTGGCCATCCGGGCGACGAGGAACTGGTACCGGGTCGAAACGATGCGCCGCGACTTGGAGCAAAGCCGCATGGAAGCCGAATTGCAGAACCTGAAGAGCCAGTTGAACCCGCATTTCCTGTTCAACACGCTCAACAACATCTATTGCCTGATTGCCTTCAGCCCCGACCGCGCGCAAGAAGCCGTGCACGACCTGAGCCGGCTGCTCCGTTACGTCTTGTATGACAGCAACCAGAAGCTCGTCCCGCTGGAAAAGGAGCTGGACTTCATCCGCAATTACGTGGAGCTGATGCGCATCCGCCTCCCCGGGCATGTGACGCTCGACCTGCAACTGGGCGGGCAGGAGAACGAGGGGGGAATGATCGCGCCCTTGCTTTTCATCTCGCTGATCGAGAATGCGTTCAAGCACGGGGTGAGCAACAACCGGCAGTCGTTTATCCGCATCCGCGTCACCTGTGGCAAGCGGGAGGCGCGTTGCCGGATCGAGAACAGCTTTTTCCCCAAGGACGGGCAAGACAAAAGCGGGTCGGGCATCGGGCTGGTCAATCTGGAGAAACGCCTTGAGCTGATTTATCCCGGGGCCCATTCTTTCCGGCATGGGCAGGAGGGAGATACGTATGTTGCCGATTTATGGATACAAACCGGAGCGAAATGAAACTGACCTGTGCCATCATCGACGATGAACCCTTGGCGGCTGACCTGCTGGTGAGCTACGCCCTGAAAACCCCTTTCCTTCAATTGAAAGGGACGTACAACAGCGCTCTGGACGCGATGGACGCCCTGCGCGGCGAGCCGGTGCGGCTCTTGTTCCTGGATATCCAGATGCCCGAGCTGAGCGGCATGGAGTTTTCAAAGATGCTCCCCCCCGAAACGAAGGTCATCTTCACCACCGCCTTCGAGCAGTATGCCGTTGACAGCTACCGCGTCAACGCGCTGGACTACCTGTTGAAGCCCATCAGCTATTCCGATTTCCTGAAGGCGGCGCAGAAAGCCTGCGACTGGTTCGAATCGCACCGGCGGAAGGAGGAAGAGGCCGCGGCTCCCGTGCCCGGCGCGAACGGCGTGGAGCGGATCTTCGTCAAGACCGAGTACAAGCTGGTGCAAATCGAACTGGACCATATCTTGTACATCGAGGGCTTGAAAGATTATGTCAAGATATACCTCGAGGGCGAGGCGCGCCCCGTCCTTTCCCTCGTCAGCATGAAGACGGTGGAGGAGATGCTCCCGTCGAGCCGGTTCGTCCGCGTGCACCGCTCGTTCATCGTCCAGCCGGAGAAAATCAAGGTCATCGAGCGCAACCGCATCGTCTTCGGGAAAGAATATATCCCGATTTCCGACAATTACAAGCAGAAGTTTTTCGATTTCCTGGCGCAGCACAGCATTCTACTGTCCAAATAACGCAATCAGGAGTTGTTCGAGCCTTCGGCTGATGGTACGGCTGTCTGTCGGGAAGTTGTTGGCAAGCAAGACGACGCAGTAGGTTTTCCCCCGGTCCTTCACGTATCCGGCGTAACATCTGACCCCGTTCATGCTGCCGCTTTTGAGGAATGCCTTGCCGGAAAGGGAAGAATCTTTCAGGAAATTGCGGACCGACCCTTCTATTCCCGCCTTGGGCAATGAGGACATGAAGGCTTCGGCGTGGCCGGACTTCGCCATGTAGGCCAGCAGGCCGTTGAGGAAGCGGGCGGTCACTTTGTTGGCGGGCGACAGGCCGCTTCCGTCGGTGATGCGGAGGGACGAGACATCCAGCCCTTTGCCTTTCCAATAGCTTTTCACCACTTCTATCCCTTTCCCGAACGAAGAAATGACATGCTTCCGCGGATTCTCGTAGCGCAAGCCGATGGTTTTCAAAAGGGCGTCGGCGAAGAGGTTATGGCTGACATGGTTGGTCTTTTCCACGATTTCCCGCAGCGTCGGGGAATAGGTCGTGACGATTTCCGTCCGCGTCCCGGGTTTCCATTCCTGCCTTTCGGACAAGAGCCGGTAGCAGGTGGCTTCTTCCCGTATGGATATGCCGTCCTTTTTCAACTCTTTCTGCAAGTACTGCGCCAAGAAGAGGGCCGGGTCGGGAATGTCGCCTTTCAATCGGTATGATTGCCGGTTGGCCGGGACAACCCCGTATAAGTACCGTTCGCCGGAGAACGGCATCCCGACGATGAAACTGCTGTCGCTTTTCACGGCGGCCGTTTCGAGGTAGTTGTGGAATACCAAGCCGATTTCCGGGTCTGTCCGGATCAAAGCGGGGCGTGACCCTATGGCCCCCGTATTCAGATACAGCGAATAGAGGTTGTCCCGGAAAGAAAGCCCGTAGCTTCCGGCCCCGTAATAACTGCCCAAATCTTCACGTAGCCACTTCATGGAGATGCCTTCGCTGTCGAAAATGCTTTCATCGGCGATGACGGCCCCCTTGATTTCCCGAATGCCTTGCCTGCGGATGGCTTCTTTCCATTCCTCGATGAACGCCTCCGATTCCGGGGCGAAATGCGACGAGCCCAAAGTCGGGTCTCCATGCCCTTGGATGTAGATGTTCCCGTCCAGCACGCCGTCCGTTATCGTCCCGTCGTGGCTGACCGTGGTCGGGAAGCGATAGGTTTCGCCCAAGAGTTCCAGAGCGGTGGCGGTGGTCAGCAGCTTCAATACCGAAGCGGGGGTGAGCCATACGTCCGGCCGGTATTCCCCGATTGCTTTCCCGCCGGACAACTCGGTCACCAGGCAGGCGAACGAGGCGTGTTCCATGCCCGGCTTGCCGAGGAACCGGCTGATGGGATCCGCCTTTTGTCCGGCTCCCGCCCTGACGCATAAAATAAATGCGGCGAATAGAAATATTTTGGAATGTCTCATGATGGAGTTTTAACCTTTATGTTACCTTTGCGGGAAACAAAGATAGAAATAATTATGGATTCCATGTTTGACAAGCCGTTTACATTCGACCGCGTCGTCCGCATCGGGTTCGGTGTCTTGCTGGCCGGCGCGATACTCTATCTGATTTATACTTTGAGGAACGCGCTTCTGCCTTTCGTGATCGCCTGGCTGATGGCCTACATGTGCCAGCCTTTCGTGAAGTTCTTCCAATACAAGCTGAAGTTGAAGAGCCGGGTCTTGTCCATCCTGGCCGTCCTCGTATCCATCTACCTGCTGATAACGTTGGTCATGGTGATGGTGGTGCCTTCCATTTCGGGAGAGATCGAACGCTTGTTGCAGCTCTTGAACAACCGCCATTCGGCCCAGGGTTACATCCCGCTGATACCGAACAGTTGGGTGGACTACCTGGAGGCCCATATCGATCCGGAGACCTTGCGTGACTTCGTTGACAAGGAGAACCTGTTGCAGGCGGTCAGGCAGATTGCCCCGAAAGCCTGGCATCTGCTGACCAGCACGTTTTCCGTCCTGGTGAGCGTGGCGATCGTTTTCGTCATCTTTTTGTATTTTATCTTCATCTTGTTGGATTATGAGAAGATAGCCGGCGGCTGGCTTCGTCTGATTCCGGAACGCTACCGCCCGTTCATCAGCCAGTTGGCGGAGGACGTGGAAGTCAGCATGAACCGGTATTTCCGGGGGCAGTCGCTGATTGCCTTGTGCGTGGGCATCTTGCTGGCCATCGGATTCAAGATCATCAATTTCCCGCTGGCCGTCACTTTGGGACTGTTCATCGGCTTTCTGAACCTGATTCCTTATTTGCAGACCATCGGGCTTGTCCCCATGGCGCTGCTCAGCCTGTTGCGTTCGGTCGAGACGGGGGAGAATTTCTGGATCTTGTTCGGCTTGTCGCTGCTGGTATTGGGCATCGTGCAGGCCATACAGGATTTGTTCCTGACGCCCCGCATCATGGGAAGGGCGATGGGCCTCAACCCGGCCGTCATTTTGCTTTCCTTGTCGGTATGGGGCACGTTGCTGGGATTCATCGGACTGATTGTCGCCTTGCCGCTGACGACGCTTTGCCTGTCGTATTATAAGCGCTTCATCTTGATGGAGAATTCGGAAATGCCTCCGCAGGATGAGGCCGCCGTTCCCGAAGAAGGGACGGAAGGGGAGAGGGACGAGGGCGAAGGACCTTCCCGTTAAAGCCTTCCGGATGCGGGCTTGCCCCGGTTGTTGAAGGCCAGCAGCTCATCCAGGATTTTCCGGTCGTTCGACAAGCGTGGAATCTTATGCTGCCCTCCCAGTTTCCCCTTGCTGTCCAACCATTGGTAGAAACAGCCTTCGCGGGCGGCGATTACTTCCAAAGGCTGCAGAGAGATTTCCTTGTACCGTTTGGCCTCGTAGTCCGAGTTGGCGCGTTGGAGGGCCTCGTCCAGCAGGCGGGCGAACCGCGCGGGCGATTCGGGAGCCTTCTCAAACTCGATCAGCCATTGATGGCGACCTTTCGCCCGCTCGAGCAGGAACAAAGGAGCCGCCGTGTATTCTTTTATCCGTGCCCCGGTGGCCAAGCAGGCCTCCTGCAACGCCTTGTCGGCGTTGTTGACCGTCAATTCTTCCCCGAAGGCGTTGATGAAATGCTTCGTGCGCCCCGAAATCACGAACTTGTACGGGGAAACGGAAGTGAAACGGACCGTGTCGCCGATCAGGTAACGCCACAACCCGCCCGGCGTGGAGATGACCATCGCGTAATTCTTGCCCGCTTCCACTTCCGTCAGGGGAACGGCCGGCGGATTTTCGGAGTCTGCCTCATGCACGGGGACGAACTCGTAAAAGATGCCGTAATCCAGCATGAGCAATAACGACGGGTCTGCCGGGTCGTCCTGGATGCCGAAGAAGCCTTCGGAGGCGTTGTAGGTTTCCATGTAGTGCATTTTGCCGGACGGGATGAGGGATTCATATTCTTCCCTGTAGGGCGTGAAACTGATGCCTCCGTGGAAAAACACCTCCAGGTTCGGCCATACTTCCGTCAGGCAATCCTTCCCGCTCTTCTTCAGGACCGCCTTGATCAAGACCAGCATCCACGAGGGGACGCCCGAAAGGCTGTTGACGTCTTCGCGCCAGGTGCTTTCCACAATCGCCTTGATTTTGCTTTCCCATTCGTCCATCAGGATGATCTCTTTCCGGGGCACGCGGATCAGGTTTACGAGCGGATTCAGGTTCTGCAGCAAGACGGCCGACAAGTCGCCGCAATGGATCTGCGCGTTCACCGCCGACGGGCTGTGGCTTCCGCCCAGTATCAAACCTTTGCGGCGGAAGAACCGGCTGGAGGGATTGTTGCGCAAGTACAGGCCGACCGTGTCGAAGCCGCCCTGGTAATGGCATTGCTTCAGGATTTCGGGCGTGACGGGGAGGAACTTGCTCTTGTCGCTGGTGGTCCCGCTGCTCTTTGCGAACCAATGCGCCGTCCCGGGCCATAAGACATCCGCTTCGCCGCTTAGCATCCGCCGGATGTCGCCTTTTACCTGGTCGTAGCCCTGCACCGGGAAGCGGTTTTTATAATCGTCGTATCCCCTCACGTGCCTGTAGTCATGTTTCCGTCCCCACGACGTGTCTTTTGCCCGCTCGAGCAGCCGTCCGAGCTGCTGTCCTTGGATGCCGCCCGGGTCAAGCGCATACCGCCCGATCTTCTTGTTCCGCGATTTGAAGAACTGATAGATGAAGCCTGTCAGAAAGTCCATAGCCTGTTTTTTTGTATTCCGGGGCAAAGGTAATCATTCTCCTCTATTCAATTCATTTATCGTATCCATAATAGCTTTGGAATGCAATTCCTCGTTTTTCCTGCGCCGGGAGGTGCGGCATCCGGAAAGCCACGCCCCGGCTTGCGCATGCGGCTGTATGCAACGGATCTCGTCATCGCGTCACGGAAAGCATGTCCGCCTTGCGCGGGA